>NZ_NCUR01000008.1:0-251792 GCF_002096595.1 Streptococcus oralis subsp. oralis | reverse complement strand
GCATTTTTTTATTTAACGCGGGAAGTAGCTCAGCTTGGTAGAGTACTTGGTTTGGGACCAAGGTGTCGCAGGTTCGAATCCTGTCTTCCCGATTTATGGCGGTGTAGCTCAGCTGGCTAGAGCGTCCGGTTCATACCCGGGAGGTCGGGGGTTCGATCCCCTTCGCCGCTATATTGATCTTGTTGGACCTTTAGCTCAGCTGGTTAGAGCTCTCGGCTCATAACCGAGTGGTCGTAGGTTCAAGTCCTACAAGGTCCATTGTAAATAATGGAGGATTACCCAAGTCCGGCTGAAGGGAACGGTCTTGAAAACCGTCAGGCGTGTAAAAGCGTGCGTGGGTTCGAATCCCACATCCTCCTTTTTATATTAACGCGGGATGGAGCAGCTCGGTAGCTCGTCGGGCTCATAACCCGAAGGTCGTAGGTTCAAATCCTGCTCCCGCAATTTGGCTCGGTAGCTCAGTTGGTAGAGCAATGGATTGAAGCTCCATGTGTCGGCGGTTCGATTCCGTCTCGCGCCATATTTTGTTTTATTAAGCGGGTGTAGTTTAGTGGTAAAACTACAGCCTTCCAAGCTGTTGTCGCGAGTTCGATTCTCGTCACCCGCTTTGAACGAAAGTTCATACCAAGTTTTTGAACTTGGGCGCGTAGCTCAGGTGGTTAGAGCGCACGCCTGATAAGCGTGAGGTCGGTGGTTCGAGTCCACTCGTGCCCATTAATAGGAGAATTACTCAAGAGGCTGAAGAGGACGGTTTGCTAAATCGTTAGGTCGGGTAACCGGCGCGGGGGTTCGAATCCCCCATTCTCCGTACGTAAAGGGAGCTTCCAGGCTCTTTTTTTTGTATGTAAATCCCCCTTCTAGATCGTTAAAAGGGGGATTTGTTTATTACCAATTTGTTAGTGATATTTCTCCGCTATTTAGCCAGATAGTACGTTTGTTTGCAAGTTCGACTTGTAGTTGACCAGATTCTGAGATTTCTTTTGCAAGTCCTTTTTTAAGTTTTCCATCTAGCTGGAAGGTAACTTCTTTTCCAAGAACTAATGATCTTTCTTTATAGATATAAAGTAGCTCATCTGGATCCGTATTGTAGAAACAATTCCATATTTCGCTGATGAGCTCATTACGACTAATTGGTGCAGGTGGCATAAATAGGCTACCTGCTTTTTCTTTTAGGTCATCTGGAAAGTCTGCTATAGAAAAATTTATACCAAGTCCGATAATGACATCTGTAACCAAGCCTGTCTCAACTGATGTCATTGCTTCGGTGAGGATACCGGCTATCTTTTTATTTTTTAAGTAGATGTCATTTACCCATTTGATATCTACTTCTATCATAGTTAGATTTTTAATGGCTTTGTAGGTTGCAGCAGCTACAAGGAGGGTATAGGAAGGGAGTTTTTCATAGGGAAGGTTTGGTTGAATATGCAGAGACATATAAATCCCGCCCTGAGATGGAGAATAGTAGGGGCGCTGAAAGCGGCCACGACCTGCTGTTTGACAGGTTGAAAGATAGAGTGTGTTTCCTTGGTTTCCAGCCTCAATCCCTTCTTTTGCATCTGTTTGTGTTGATTTTGTCTCAGGTTTGTAGCGAATGGTTAAGTTGGTGTTCTCTTGAATCAAATCAGGCAATATCAGATCGCCTTGAATAAGCTTGTATCCTCTATTTTTGACACTGTCAATTTCTAGGCCTTCTTGTTGAAGACGTTGGATCGCTTTCCATATGGATGTACGGCTTAAATTCAGTTCTTCTCCGATTTTTTCTCCGCTAACATAATCGTTTTCTCTAGCTAATATTTGGTAAACTAGTTGGTGTGATTTCATTGATTTTCCTTTCTAGCTAAGAGGGAGTGAGAGTATTCATTTCGAGTTTGACTAGGTGTTTTATGAAAAAACTGTTTGTAGGCTTTTGAGAAATGTAGTGGATCAGAAAAACCCACAGAATATGCAATGACTTTGATCGTTTCATTGGTGTGTTCTAGTAACTGTTGAGCACGCTTCATTCGAACGAAAAGTAAATACTCTTTTGGAGAGAGTTGGTGAAATTCTTTAAACACACTAGTTAAGTAACTTCTATGAACCGATAGCTCTTTTGCTAAATCTTGAATTGTGAGTGTTTGAGGGTAGTGACTATCAATTAATCGTTTGCAGTCAAGATAGAGCTGGTGGGTTGATGAAATATTCTCTCTTTTCTTATTGGGAGCAATAGTTCCTAGATGAAACATTAGTTCATGGAGTTGTCCCATGATGTGGAGTTGAGCCAATTCATTTGATTTTGTAATCTGAGCGAAGCGGACAATATCTGAGATGAGTTTTGCAGTTGTCTGGGTATGACAGTACTCTGATTGAATTAAGTAGGATTGATCAGAAATTTGAGATAGAGCAAAGTAGTCAGGTGCCCTCCCTCCGGAGATCCCCAACCAGTAGTAAGCCCAAGGATCCTGGTTATCTGCTTGATAGAATGTTAATTCATCTGGTTTTAGTAAAAAGAAATCTCCTGCCTTTAAATCAACAATTTTCCCCTTATAATGGAATTGACCTTTTCCTTTAGTAATGTAATGGAGTACATAGGTATCTCGAATAGCTGGGCCAAAAGAGTAGTTAGGCGTGCATTCTTCATAACCGTAAAAGCTAAGAGAAAGGTCAATTGTTCCAGTCTGGTATTCTGAAAAAACGAGCATGGGTCACCTCCTACCTAACATTTTACCATACTTTAGAGACATTTTTCTATTTTAGAAAGCGCTTTTATTTGCTAAAATTTTATCAGGAAATCGATGAGGTACAATTTATGGGAATTCGGATAGAGAATAATCTATTTTACGTTGAGAGTAAAAGTTTAAGTTTGATTATTGAAAATAGGGATGGGTTCTTATTATTAAAACATTTAGGAAAGACTATTAAGAACTATAGAGGGGCTAATAGTGTTTACGAACGCGATCATGCTTTTTCAGGTAATCCAACAGCTACTAATCGAACCTTTAGTTTGGATACGCAACGTCAGATTTTTGGACAACATGGTTTGGGTGACTTTAGAAAACCAACTTTACAGGTTCAACATGATGCAACTGAAGTAACAGACTTTCGATTTGTAGAAGCAAAGATTTTAAAAGGTCAGAATGGTCCACAGGGCTTACCTTCTCCTCACAGCATGGATGATACAGAGACTCTTGTCTTGATTTTAAAAGATCCTCAAGCTAAACTTAGTCTGACTTTGTATTATACAGCTTTTGATAATGATGCGACAATTGCTAGTTATAGCAAATTGGAAAATAATAGCAATCAGGAAGTAGTCATTCATAAGGACTTTTCTTTCATGGCTGATTTTCCTGCTGCAGCTTATGAAATGGTGACTTTACAGGGAGCTTATGCTCGTGAAAAGACTGTTCGACGTCAACAGGTAGAACAAGGAATCTTTTCGATTAGTTCGAACCGTGGAGCTTCTGGGCATGCTCAAATACCAGCTCTTCTACTATGTGATCAAGGAGCCACCGAGGATGCTGGGAATGTGTTTGCTTTGCAACTACTGTACAGTGGAAACTTCGAAGCTTTTGTCCAAAAAAATCAACTGAATGAAGTTCGGGTGGCGATTGGGATTAATCCGGAAAACTTTTCTTGGAAGTTAAATCCTAAGGAAAACTTTGAAACACCGGTAGCTTTAGTGACCTATTCAGATAAGGGATTAACCAGTATCAGTCATGAAAGTCAGAATTTTGTACTTGAGCACATTATGCCAAGTAAATTTTCTAAAAAAGAACGCCCAATTCTTATCAATAACTGGGAAGCTACTTACTTTGACTTTCAGAGAGAAAAACTGTTAGAATTAGCTGATGAAGCTAAGAAAGTTGGAATAGAACTTTTTGTATTAGATGATGGGTGGTTTGGCAATCGCTTTGATGATAATCGTGCATTAGGTGATTGGAGTGTTAATGAGAAAAAACTGGGTGGAAGCCTAGAAAGTCTGATTTCAGCTATCCATGAAAGAGGTTTGCAGTTTGGTCTTTGGTTAGAACCTGAGATGGTTTCTGTTGATAGCGACTTGTATCGCAAACATCCTGACTGGGCCATTCAGGTTCCAGGATATGAGCATACTTACTCTCGGAATCAATTAGTACTTAATCTTGCCAATCCTCAGGTAGTAGAATATCTGAAAAATGTTTTAGATGAACTCCTCTCTCATCATAAGATTGACTACATCAAATGGGATATGAACCGCAATATCACTAACCTAGGAAATGGCTTAACTTATCTAGAGACACAGATGCAATCTCATCAGTACATGCTGGGGCTTTACGAACTTGTTTCTTATCTGACAGAGAAACACAGCCATATTCTCTTTGAGTCCTGCTCTGGTGGTGGTGGACGAAATGATCTTGGTATGATGCGTTATTTCCCACAAGTCTGGGCTAGTGATAATACTGATGCTATTGCACGTTTACCAATTCAGTACGGTTCATCCTATCTCTATCCAACCATTTCTATGGGGGCTCATGTGTCAGCAGTACCAAATCATCAGATGGGACGAATGACACCATTGGAAACTCGTGGTCATGTGGCAATGATGGGAAATCTGGGCTATGAGCTTGATTTGACAAATTTATCAGATGAAGAGAAGTCTGAGATCGCTAATCAGGTGAACTTGTATAAAGAATTGCGACCAGTAGTCCAGTTGGGAAACCAGTATAGGTTAATCAATCCCAATGCTGAATCCAATGAAGTAGCTGTACAATTTAACTATGGAAATCAAACGATTGTAAGCTACGTCCGAGTCCTATCAGTTGTGGAAACAATGGAAACCACCTTAAAACTGAAAGACTTAGAGGTGGAAAGGCTTTATGAACTGGAAGGGACAAACATTGTTTACTCGGGTGCAGAGCTCATGTATGCAGGTTTAACTGTTACCTTATCCCAAGGAGATTTTTTGAGTAGACAGTATAAATTCAAAAGACTATACTAAAAGCGTATAAATTTATTAAGGAGGCATTCCAATGAAATGGTATAAGAAAGCAAGTTTTCTTTTAGTAGCTGGGGTAAGTTTACTAGGTCTAGTGGCTTGTGGTCAGAATAATCAATCAGCTGATGGTAAGGTAACGATTGAGTTTTTTAACCAGAAGACCGAGATGGCAGACACCTTGCAAAGGATAGTGGATGATTTTGAAAAGGAACACCCTAATATTGATGTGAAGTTGACGACTGTTCCGGCAGCTGGAATTGTTCTGAAGACTCGGATTTTATCAGGAGATGTTCCAGATATTATTAATATCTATCCTCAAAATATGGATTTTCAGGAGTGGGCGAAGGCAGGCTATTTTGCAGATATGACAGGGAAATCCTATCTTGAGAACATCAAGAACGACTATGCCGAAAAGTATGCAATTAATAACAAGGTTTATAGTGTGCCCTTAACAGCCAACCTTTATGGAATCTATTACAATAAAACGAAGTTTAAAGAATTAGGACTTGAGGAACCGAAGACTTTTAAAGAGTTTCAAGAGATTGTTAAAAAAATAAAAGATAGTGGGAATTCTCCATTTGCGGTTGCAGGCAATGAAGGCTGGACATTAAATGGTTACCACCAACTTTCTCTCATTACTATTACAGGCAGTGGAGACGCAGCTAATAACTATCTTCGCTTTTCAAAACCAAATGCTATTTCTGCTGATGATGCTATTTTAAAAGCAGATGCGGAACGACTCGATTTATTGGCAGATAATGCTCAAGATGGTTGGCGTGGTGCCTCTTATAATGATGCGGTGGTAGCATTTTCGAGTGGAAAAGCCTTGATGATGCCACAAGGATCATGGGCATTAGCCGCAATTAATCAACAGGATCCAAAATTTGAGGTGGGGATGTTTGCCTTTCCTGGAGAAGAAGTAGGAAAAGAAGTCACTGTTGGGGCAGGGGATATGGCATTATCAACTTCAGCTACTACCAAACACACTAAGGAAACCGAAGAATTTATCAGCTATATGACTAGTCCAAAAGCTATGCAGTCATATTATGATGTAGATGGATCACCAGTTGCTGTAAAAGGCATACAAGAAAAAGAAGATTCAGCACTTGCAGAGATTTCTAAGCTGGCATTTACGGACAAACATTATGTTTGGTTAGGCCAACACTGGAATTCTGAAGAAGACTTTTTTAATCTAAGTGCAGGTTACTTGATGGATAAAAATCTGAAAAATATGGCAAACAATCTCAATGCTTTCTTTAATCCAATGAAGGCAGATTTGGACTAGAATAGGAGTTAAGATGATATGGCTATTCGAAAATTTTTAAATAAATACTGGGGTTGGACTTTTTTGCTCATCCCGCTTGCATTACAAGCTATCTTCTTTTACTTTCCAATGGTACAAGGTGCTTTCTATAGTTTGACCAACTGGACTGGATTGACCTATAATTATAAATTTGTTGGTTTGAATAACTACAAATTGCTGATGATTGATGGGAAATTCTTCACAGCTATATCCTTTACTTTGATTTTAACTCTGGCATTGATTATTGGAGAGATTACGATTGGGATGGTTGTGGCTCGAGCCTTGAATTCTAAGATGAAAGGGCAGACCTTCTTTAGAGCTTGGTTCTTTTTCCCGGCTGTTTTATCTGGTTTGACAGTTTCCTTGATTTTTAAACAATTTTTCAACTATGGTCTTCCAACGATTGGAAGAATTTTAGGGATTGGTTTTTTACAAGAGAGTCTATTAGGGACACCTGTCGGAGCGGTAGTGGCAACTATTTTTGTTCTTCTATGGCAAGGAGTAGCAATGCCAATTATTCTCTTTCTTGCTGGTCTTCAGAGTATTCCAAGTGATATTTTGGAGGCGGCATCAATTGATGGTGCAACAAGCAAACAAACTTTTTGGAAGATTGAATTACCCTATTTGCTGCCAACGATTTCTATGGTTTTTATCCTAGCTCTTAAGTCCGGTTTGACGGCCTTTGACCAGATTTTTGCCTTGACGAGTGGTGGTCCAAATAATGCTACAACGTCTCTTGGACTTTTAGTCTATAACTATGCTTTCAAGAGTAATCAATATGGATATGCGAATGCAATTGCCTTGATTTTATTCTTAATTATTGGAATTGTTTCTCTTATCCAAATCAAGCTATCAAAGAAATTTGAAATCTAATAGAGGAGTCCTACACATGAAAAAAGAAGAAAAATTGAATCAGTTTTGGAAATATGTCCTCTTGATAGTCGGTGGTATCCTTATACTTGTTCCTTTATTGGTAACAGTATTTAGTTCTTTCAAAATAACTAAGGATATCATGAATCATTTCTTTAGTTTGCCCAATCCTTTTACCTTAAGTAATTATGAACGCTTGATTTCGGATGGAATTGGAGGCTATTTCTGGAATTCAGCTGTTATTACGGTGTTATCATTGATTGTAGTAGCTTTCTTTATACCAGCTGCAGCTTATTCCATTGCTCGAAATATGTCCAAGAAAAAAGCCTTTGCAATTATGTATTCGCTCTTTATTTTAGGGATATTTGTTCCATTTCAGGTGATTATGATTCCCATCACAGTTATGATGAGTAAACTCGGTCTAGCAAATATGTGGGGGTTGGTAATACTCTATCTAACTTATGCAATTCCACAGACTCTCTTCTTGTATGTTGGTTATATTAAAATCAGTATACCAGATAGTTTAGATGAAGCTGCAGAAATTGATGGGGCTGATCGTTTTATAACTTATCGTCGAATTATTTTTCCAATGTTGAAGCCCATGCATGCGACAACTTTGATTATCAATGCTCTCTGGTTCTGGAATGACTTTATGCTGCCACTCTTGATTCTGAATAAGGATTCCAAGATGTGGACTTTACCTCTCTTCCAATACAACTACCAAGGTCAGTACTTCAATGACTATGGTCCAAGCTTTGCATCCTATATTGTGGGAATTGTAACGATAACCATTGTCTACCTCATCTTCCAAAAACATATCATTTCAGGAATGAGTAACGGGGCAGTGAAGTAAGAAAGTGCTTAGGGAATTTATAATTCCATACATAAACGAACGGTTTAGCTTGTTGACAATTCTATGTAGAAAACAAGAAAGTAGTGCTTAATTGCTTGCAGTCTATATTAGTACGAGTTTGATGATAAACAGAGATTTAAAATGAATTTGATTTACGAAGCCAGGTCATATAAGACTTGGCTTTCATCAGAAAAAGGAGACCATCTATGACCATTCAAAATAAAACTATGTTGATTACTTACTCAGATAGTCTTGGAAATAATCTTAAAGACTTATATGAGAATTTGGAAGAGCATTTTGGTGATGCTATTGGAGGAGTTCACCTTCTACCATTTTTCCCATCAACAGGTGATCGTGGATTTGCGCCAATTGACTATGATGAAGTGGATTCAGCTTTTGGTGATTGGGAGGACGTTAAGCGTTTAGGTGAGAAATATTATCTTATGTTTGACTTTATGATTAATCATATTTCTCGTCAATCCAAGTATTATAAGGACTATCAAGAAAAACATGAAGCCAGTGAATTTAAAGATCTCTTTTTAAACTGGGATAAGTTTTGGCCAGAGAACCGTCCGACACAGTCTGACGTAGATCTAATCTACAAGCGTAAGGATCGTGCACCAAAGCAAGAGATTGTTTTTGCAGATGGTTCAGTGGAACATTTGTGGAATACCTTTGGTGAGGAGCAGATTGATCTTGATGTGACCAAAGAAGTAACGATGGCATTTATCCGTAAGACGATTCAACATCTAGCAAGTAACGGGTGTGATTTGATTCGCCTAGATGCTTTTGCTTATGCGGTGAAGAAATTGGATACCAATGATTTCTTTGTGGAACCAGATATTTGGGACTTATTGGATAAGGTCCGGGATATAGGAGCTGAATACGGTGCAGAGCTCTTACCTGAGATTCATGAACACTATTCGATTCAGTTTAAAATAGCGGATCATGATTACTATGTTTACGATTTTGCCCTTCCAATGGTGACCCTTTATACTCTTTACAGTTCCAGAACAGAGCGCTTAGCTAAGTGGTTAAAGATGAGCCCGATGAAGCAATTTACGACACTAGATACCCATGATGGGATTGGAGTGGTAGATGTCAAGGATATCCTGACCGATGAGGAAATTGACTATGCTTCAAATGAGCTCTATAAGGTTGGAGCGAATGTCAAACGTAAGTACTCTAGTGCAGAGTATAACAATCTAGATATCTACCAAATCAATTCAACCTACTATTCTGCACTTGGAGATGATGATGTCAAGTACTTCCTCGCTCGTTTGATTCAAGCTTTTGCGCCAGGCATTCCTCAGGTTTACTATGTGGGTCTATTAGCAGGAAAAAATGACTTGAAATTATTAGAAGAAACCAAAGAAGGTCGAAATATTAATCGTCATTACTATAGCAATGAGGAAATAGCAGAAGAAGTTCAACGTCCTGTGGTGAAGTCCCTTCTCAATCTATTTTCTTTCCGTAATCGGTCAGAGGCCTTTGACCTAGAAGGGACTATTGACATTGAAACACCAACAGCTCACAGCATTGTAATCAAACGTCAAAATAAAGACAAGTCCGTAACAGCAGTAGCAGAAATTGATTTGCAAAGTCAGACCTATCAAGTAGTGGAAAACGGTAGAAACATTCAGTTCTAGTGCCATATTAATGAAAGATTTTTTTTGTGGCGAAAACGTGTTCATTGTTCCCAAATGACGGAAAAAATGGTAGAATATAAAGATAGTTTAGCATTTATCTTCTGGAGAAATCCAGAACAGAAAGGATCCGTTTTGAAATCAATTGGATTACTGGATAAGATAAGAGGGCTTTCGAAAAAAGATTTCTTTTTGTATCTGATGATCATGAGTATCTTTTTACCTTTTTATTTGTTCTTATCACTCTTTGCTTTATATTTGATAGGTTTACTTGTTACTGGGGAGATGAAGGGAATTATCAAAGGATTAGCCAAACATCCTGTACTTCTCTTTTTTATTGCCTACAGTAGTGTCATTTCCATCGTCGCCAAGAACTGGCTTGGTCTAGCAGCATCTTTCCTGATGCTCCTATTTCTTATTTTCTTTAGTTTTTACCAGAAGCGTCTGACGCATGCTTTCTTTCGACTGATACTCCAGACGGTTTTGTTTGGTAGTGTTGTCTCTGCCGCTTTTGCTACTTTGGAGCATTTCCAAATTGTAAAGAAATTTAACTATGCCTTTCTTTCACCAAATATGCAAGTATGGCACCAAAACCGTGCAGAGGTCACCTTCTTTAATCCTAACTACTATGGGATCATTTGTTGCTTCTGTATCATGATTGCCTTTTATCTCTTTACAACGACGAAGCTAAGATGGTTGAAAGTCTTTTGTGTGCTAGCAGGTTTTGTAAATCTTTTTGGTTTAAATTTCACGCAAAATAGAACAGCCTTTCCTGCTATTATCGCTGGAGCCATCATTTATCTCTTTACGACCATTAAAAACTGGAAGGCCTTTTGGCTTAGTATTGGGGTCTTTGCGATTGGCTTGAGTTTCCTTTTTTCTAGTGATTTGGGAGTTCGGATGGGAACTTTAGATTCTTCTATGGAAGAACGCATTTCTATCTGGGATGCTGGGATGGCCTTGTTTAAGCAAAATCCTTTTTGGGGGGAGGGGCCATTGACCTATATGCACTCTTATCCTCGGATAAATGCTCCTTATCATGAACATGCTCACAGCCTTTATATTGATACGATTCTGAGTTACGGAATTGTGGGAACCATTTTATTAGCTTTGTCTTCTGTTGCTCCTGTTCGTTTGATGATGGATATGAGTCAGGAGTCGGGGAAACGTCCAATTATCGGTCTTTATCTATCTTTCCTTACAGTGGTTGCTGTGCATGGAATCTTTGACTTGGCCCTTTTCTGGATTCAGTCAGGTTTCATTTTCTTGTTAGTTATGTGCAGTATTCCATTGGAGCGTCGAACTTTGGTATCAGACATGACGGATTAAGTTTATAAGATTGAAATCTTCTACCTTGAGTAGGAGATTTTTTACTGAGA
Organism: Streptococcus oralis subsp. oralis; assembly: GCF_002096595.1. Classification (GTDB taxonomy): domain Bacteria; phylum Bacillota; class Bacilli; order Lactobacillales; family Streptococcaceae; genus Streptococcus; species Streptococcus oralis_D. The sequence goes on along the minus strand of NZ_NCUR01000008.1, from coordinate 240,793 downwards.
AAAATTAGTTCTAAGTCGAAATAGTTGACAATTGGAATAATAAGTATTATAATATTTTTTATTCGTATCGATATAGAAATAAATTGGAGGTTTCATGAAATATTGTCATTTGGTAGCCCATCATATTCGTTTGTTGAATGGGCGGATTTTTCAAAAGTTACTGAGACAAGACCCTGACTCTCTTTATCGGAGTGAGCAGGGAAAGATTTTAGCGGTTTTATGGAATAGTAAGACGGGCTGTGCAACTGCGACAGATATTGCGCTTGCGACTGGGCTTGCTAATAATACGTTGACGACTATGATAAAAAAGTTAGAGGAGCAAAATCTTATAACTGTCAGTCCGTGTGGAGAAGATAAGCGTAAGAAGTATTTAGTTTTAACAGAGTTGGGCAAGTCCCAGAAAGAAGTTGGGCAACGTGTCAGTCAGAGATTGGATACTATCTGTTACAAAGGATTTTCAGAGGAAGAAATTCGTCAGTTTGAAGGTTTTCAAGAAAGAATTTTGGCTAATCTGAAAGAGAAGGAAAATGAGGTTTAGAGTGGGGTAAATTAGTTATTAAAAGGTTGGTAACTTGACCAACCGAGGAAAATTTTAAATTGAGGACAAAGAATGATTGAATACAAAAATGTAGCGCTACGCTATACAGAAAAAGATGTTTTGAGAGATGTCAATTTACAGATTGAGAATGGGGAGTTCATGGTTTTAGTTGGGCCTTCTGGGTCTGGTAAGACGACCATGATCAAGATGATTAACCGTCTTTTGGAACCAACTGATGGAAATATATACATGGATGGTAAGCGCATCAAAGACTATGATGAGCGTGAGCTTCGTCTTTCTACTGGTTATGTTTTACAGGCCATTGCTCTCTTTCCCAATCTAACGGTTGCGGAAAATATTGCCCTCATTCCGGAGATGAAGGGCTGGACTAAGGAAGACATTGCGAAGAAAACAGAAGAGCTTTTGGCTAAAGTTGGTTTACCAGTGGCTGAGTATGGGCATCGTTTACCTAATGAATTATCTGGTGGAGAACAGCAACGGGTCGGTATTGTTCGTGCTATGATTGGTCAGCCTAAGATTCTCCTCATGGATGAGCCCTTTTCAGCCTTGGATGCTATTTCGAGAAAACAGTTGCAGGTTCTGACGAAAGAATTGCATAAAGAGTTTGGAATGACAACGATTTTTGTGACCCATGATACGGATGAAGCTTTGAAATTGGCGGACCGTATTGCTGTCTTGCAGGACGGAGAGATTTGTCAGGTGGCGAATCCCGAGACCATTTTAAAGGCTCCTGCAACAGACTTTGTAGCAGACTTGTTTGGAGGTAGTGTTCATGACTAATTTGATATCAACTTTTCAGGAGCGTTTTAGTGATTGGGTAACAGCTCTATCTCAACATTTGCAGTTGTCACTTTTGACCTTGTTACTAGCTATTTTTATTGCTATTCCCTTGGCTGTTTATCTTCGCTATCATGAGAAGTTGGCGGACTGGGTCTTGCAGATTGCAGGAATTTTCCAGACTATCCCGTCTCTGGCCTTGTTGGGACTCTTTATCCCCTTGATGGGAATTGGAACCTTGCCTGCTTTGACGGCTCTAGTGATTTATGCGATTTTCCCAATTTTGCAAAATACCATCACTGGGCTAAAGGGAATTGATCCAAGTCTGCAAGAGGCTGGGATTGCCTTTGGGATGACCAGGTGGGAGCGTCTCAAGAAGTTTGAAATTCCACTTGCCATGCCTGTCATAATGTCTGGTATTCGGACGGCAGCGGTTTTGATTATTGGTACGGCGACCTTGGCAGCCTTGATTGGGGCAGGGGGACTGGGTTCTTTTATCCTTTTGGGAATTGATCGTAATAATACTAGTCTGATTTTGATTGGGGCCCTTTCTTCAGCAGTACTGGCTATTGCCTTTAACTTCCTGCTAAAAGTGATGGAAAAAGCAAAATTGCGGACGATTTTCTCTGGTTTTGCCTTGGTGACCATATTACTCGGTCTGTCTTATAGTCCAGCTCTATTAGCTCAAAAAGAGAAAGAAAACTTGGTGATTGCTGGGAAATTGGGACCGGAACCAGAAATTTTGGCCAATATGTATAAACTCCTCATTGAAGAAAATACCAGTATGACTGCGACTGTTAAACCGAATTTTGGGAAAACAAGCTTCCTCTATGAAGCTCTGAAAAAAGGGGATATTGATATCTATCCTGAATTTACTGGTACGGTGACTGAAAGTTTGCTTCAACCAGCACCTAAAGTAGGTCATGAACCAGAGCAGGTTTATCAAGTGGCGCGTGATGGCATTGCCAAACAGGATCATCTGGCTTATCTCAAACCTATGTCTTATCAAAACACATACGCTGTAGCTGTTCCGAAAAAGATTGCTCAAGAATATGGCTTGAAGACCATTTCGGACTTGAAAAAAGTGGAAGGACAGTTGAAAGCAGGCTTTACTCTTGAGTTTAATGACCGTGAAGATGGCAATAAGGGCTTGCAGTCTCTCTACGGACTCAATCTCAACGTAGCGACCATGGAGCCAGCTCTTCGCTATCAGGCAATTCAGTCAGGCGATATTCAAATTACGGATGCCTATTCGACAGATGCAGAATTGGCGCGTTATGATTTACAGGTCTTGGAAGATGACAAGCAACTCTTCCCACCTTATCAAGGAGCTCCACTAATGAAAGAAGCTCTTCTCAAGAAACATCCTGAGTTGGAGACAGTTCTCAATAAATTGGCTGGTAAAATTACTGAAAGCCAGATGAGCCAGCTCAACTACCAAGTCGGTGTTGAAGGCAAGTCAGCAGAACAAGTAGCCAAAGAATTTCTACAAGAACAAGGATTGTTGAAGAAATAGATTGAAAATGTCAAACTCAACTTCTTTAAATGACCATATAGAAAACTGCTCAGACAATGTTGTCTGGGCTTTTTGGGTGTCAGAATTAATGATTTTCATTTTTAAATGGAAAATAAGAGGAAATTTTTAGGATTTTCTAAAATTTTACTGTAAATACACTTGACTATTCAGAAATTAGGTGTATAATGTGTTGTGAACTACTTAACAAATAAAGATTTCCAGCTCATGTCGACTAAGGATGGAAATCTTGTGTATAGACAGTTCGGTAGATATATAATAGAGCGTTGCGTCCGAAAGTCTATCCAGACACGGCTCTTTAAAAACAAAAGGAGAAGATTATGAAAACAGAACCGATTCATCGTACCAGTATGTGGAAATTTAAGTTAAGTGCTGCCACCATGACTTTGATTCCCGCTGCCGTGGGGATTAACTATGTTGCCAAAGCCTTGGCGGAGGGGTTAAAGTTGCCCGTTTGGCTGGGGTCTTTGGGAACCTTTCTTACCAGCATGTTGGCTGGGCCGGTTGCCGGTGCCATTAGTGGTTTCATCAACAACGTGATCTATGGGCTGACCTTATCGCCAATTTCAACCGTGTATGCGATTACCAGCATCGGGATTGGGATTGCTGTCGGAGTTTTGCACGCCAATGGGTGGTTCTCGTCAGCGCGACGAGTATTTGTTTCTGCTATTATTATTGCCATCGTTTCAGCTGTCATTTCAACGCCGCTCAACGTCATCTTTTGGGGTGGTCAGACCGGTATCGCTTGGGGTGACTCATTGTTTGCGGTAATGGTCGCCAATCATGTACCAGTGTGGCTGGCCTCATTTACCGATGAGTTTGTCTTGGATATTTTGGATAAAGTCTGCGTGGCCTACCTGGCATTCTTCATCTATCGTCAGCTGCCGAAGCGGATGGTGCACTTCTTTAGCGATGATAAATGATGACTGATAAAACATTGATTTCTGGAGCGCCACGGGTCAAGCTCAAGTGGTACCAGGTGATCGATCCGATTACTAAGCTCTTGTTCATCTTGGACATGACGTTGTTGAGCTTTGCCAGTATGAATTTATTGCTTCAGGCCGGATTAATTCTTGTCGCAACTCTGCTATTGTTATTTTCCAAATTGAGTTCTACCACCTTTAAGGCGCTGGGATTCAGCCTGTTTCTGATTTGCACCATGCTGATCATCCAAGGGTTATTTTACAGTCGGAATCAAACTGTGCTGTTTTCTGTGCTTGGGGTGTCGTTCTACAAAGAAGGCCTGATTTACGCCACCACTCTGGGTTGTCGAGTATTGGTGATTATTTTGACCAGTGGCTTTTTTATGGTGACCACGAGTATTTCAGAAAACGCGGCCTATTTGGAACTGTCCGGATTGTCTTATAAAACCGTCTACGTTCTGATGTCGGTGTGTTATATTTTGCCGGAAATGATGCGCAATATGCGGAAAATCCAGCAGGCACAAAAAGTTCGCGGAACCAATCCGCAAAAAACGTTGATTCAGAAATTAAAGTCAGTCCTGCCGGTTCTAATTCCATTGGTGATTAAGACCTTGGATCAATCGATGACGCGGTCGATTTCTCTCCAACTGAGAGGTTTTGATAATCTCAACCGGACTGTCAGAACCTCCCAGCGCGTGTATCGCCTGTCGCGGACGCTGCACATTGGTCTGACTGGATTGGCAATTTTATTGATTGGGTGGAAGATATGGACGAAGATAAACGGATTGTAATTGAAAATTTGACCACCCGTTATCCGGGTACTGAGCAACCACAACTGCGTCAGATTAACGCGGAGGTTCATACCGGCCAGGTGGTTGGGATTATCGGGAATAGCCACTCCGGCAAATCGACTTTGTGCCGTGTGCTGGCAGGGGTCATTCCCAAAATTGTGTCTGCTGAGATTGAGGGCGATTGGCACATGTTTGGCCAGCGAGTGTCTGACAATTGGCCCGTTTATAATGCCATGAATGGGGTTGTACTGCAAAATCCAGCTGGCCAACTAAGCGGGTTGGCAGACACGGTTGCCGATGAAATCGCCTTTGACTTGATTAATCAGGGAATGGCTGAAGGACTGATTCAAAAACGGGTTGAAGAAGTTGCCACGCAAATGGGGCTGATTGAACAGCTGAATTTGCGTCCCGAGAGCCTTTCCGGTGGTCAGATCCAGCGGTTGGCAATTGCCACGGCGATTGTGGCTAATCCGGCTGTTTTGATTATGGATGATCCGACCAGTGAGATGGATCCCCTTGGCCGCCGGCAATTTTTCCAATGGCTGGCCCAAGTCAAAGAGACGACTGTCTTCATTGTCACCAGTGAAATTGACGATTTGTGCGAAGTCGCCGACGTTGTGTGGGTGCTGCACGGGGGTCAAATGGTAGCCCAGGGCAGGCCGGGTGAGGTGTTTAATCATTTGGCAGCTGACTGGCAGATTCCAGCCCCGACAATCCAGCAACTTGCTCAAAAAATGGATTGGCACTTGGCTGATGGCCGGTATCCGGTGAATTACGCTGATCTGAAGGAGATTCGTTATGTCCACAATTGAACTGAGCCACCTGACGTTCACTTATCCGGAACGGTCCTTTAGCTTGGATGTTGAAGACAAACACTTCGCCGATCCGATGGTGGCGATTGTCGGCCAAAATGGTGCCGGCAAATCAACGCTCTTCAAATTGTTGACGGGTTTGCTGACACCACAAACCGGTGTGATTAAGATCGATGGAGAAAATTTTAATGATCTTAAACCAGTCGAAAAGTTACTGAAGGTTGGGATTACTTTTCAGAATCCTGACGATCAGCTTTTCAACCCGACCGTTCAACGAGAGGTGGAGTGGAATGTCGCGCAGGTCATGGATGACCACGACACGATTACGAGGCGGGCTTTAGCGGCTCTAAAAAGAGTTGGCTTGGATGATAAAACAGCTGAAAGTCCATATGACCTGTCATTGTCGGAACGCAAGCTGTTGAGCGTTGCCACAGTTTTGGCAGTGGATCCGGCGATTTATTTATTTGATGAGCCGATGATGTCGCTTGATTGGGAAAGCCGGCGCAAGTTGACCGCAATTTTCCATCAGTTGGCTGATTCGGGCCACCAAGTTGTGACCATCACCCATGACATGGATTGGGTCGCCGCCGAGTTTGAGTCGGTGTATGTTATGGAACACGGGAAGTTTGGCTTCGCCGGCAGTCCACGGGAATTGTTCAGCAATCACGAACTTGTCCAGCGAGTGGGATTACTACCACCGCGGATTATGGACATAGCGGAGTCGCTGGGTGATTCACAGACATATTTATCGGTTAATGATTATTGTCAGAAAAATCGAGATGTATAGAAAAAGTCACCTCTGCGGGTTTTCCAGGTTGAAGGATTAACTTCAGCTTCTGGCAAGAACTCACATGGGTGACTTTTGTGTTTAATAACGTTTCATGATCATCGGGTGCTTCCTCAGATCACTCGGTTTGATTTTACTTTGTTTCATGGTCATAATCATATACCATTTCTTTTGGATTTTTTGTTTGACTAATACAAAATAGGTCTTCATAGGTCTTCGCATTTTTAGCGCCCATTAGGATCATCAGTATAATTTTCTGAATTAGGAGACTGTCCCATCACTATTCGAACTTCGTCTCCCAACTTACGCTGTTCCCATTCATCCGTGAATCCTTTAAATCGCAATTCTGGAACTTTCTTTTTAACTGAATCATCTATTTTTGCCATAGTCCCCACCATTTTATTGGTTTTTCTTGTTCTTCTATCCTTTTTTGATCTTTGACTTGTTCCTGCAAATTTTCCAACTTCTCTTTAAGAGCGTTCACTTCATCTTTATATTGATTGTCTAAGTGTTTGAATTCTGTTTCCTGTGAGGGCATTTTGAGGGCTTTTAAGTTATCATTTTCCGCCTTGTATTCTTCTAGCAACTTTTTATCTTGCAAGGCTAATCGTTGTTACTGGTCTAACAAATTAGTTAGTTTTTCTATTTGTTGGTCTTTGGTATTTGATTTGCTACTACTTTCTACTTTACCAAAAATTATTTTTTCTGCTTTAGAATTTATTAGATTAGACCCATTGGAACTTTTAAGCTGTAATTCTTTTGGTAACCTTTGGTAGTGATATTGAATATTTTGTTTTGTAACACTCAACTCATCCGCCAGCTCTTTGATCGTTTTTAAGTCTTCACTCATGGTTTAAGTCCTGCCTTTTAACCGTTGGTAGATATTGTTCAATGGCTTTTTTGAGGTAGCGTGCGATATTATGCTTAGAATATTCTTCACGTCTGCTGGCAACATAAGACAAGTGGTCTTTAACACTATTTAGCCCTCTTAATTCTTTCAGTTCGTCATAGAGGGGGTAAACATGGACTTGCAATCCTGCCATGATTTTTGTATCTTACATTTCAAACGGACTTAGCAACATATTTTCTAGCAATAGTGTGGTGTACTTGCTTTTCATTGCTTCAATAGCTAGCTTATCTTCTTGATAGGCGGTATCTTCTAACTTATAGCTGTTATCGTCTGCTCGACGTTTCTTTCGTAACCAGATATCCAATGTTAAACCGTCCGCATCAATCGCTCGATAGAGATAATGCCAACGCCCCTTAATTTTGATATAGGTTTCATCCATTTTCCACGAATAGAAGGACTGTTTATTTTTCTTTTTCCAGAGATGATAGAGGATTTTACTGTATTCTTGAACCCACCGATAAATCGTAGTGTGACAAACATTTATTCCACGGTCATAAAGCAATTCCTGAACTTCACGATAGCTCAGATTGTAACGTAGGTAATAACCAACAGCGACAATGATGACGTCTTGTTGGAATTGTTTGCCTTTAAAATGATTCATCTCTCAAGCCTTACTAACCTTTTTTCTGCTCTTTGAGAAGCTGAAGGTCGTGCTAGTAACTACCTATTTGGTTTGATTAATTCCATCATTTATCTGGTGCTTGCCCTTCAAAAAGGCTTCTATGGTGAGGTTTTAACAACTCTCTATTTTACAATTATGCAGCCAATTGGTCTCTTGGTTTGGATTTATCAAGCCCAGTTTAAGAAAGAACAACAAGAGTTTGTCGCACGTAAACTAGACGGCAAGGGTTGGACAAAGTATCTTTCTATTAGTGTTCTTTGGTGGTTGGCCTTTGGGTTTATTTATCAGTCTATCGGAGCTAATCGTCCCTATCGTGATTCTATCACTGATGCGACCAATGGGGTTGGGCAAATCCTCATGATAGCTGTTTACCGTGAACAATGGATATTCTGGGCAGCTACCAATGTCTTTTCAATCTATCTCTGGTGGGGAGAAAGCCTGCAAATCCAAGGGAAATACCTAATTTATCTCATCAATAGTCTAGTTGGGTGGTATCAGTGGAGCAAGGCAGCAAAAAGCGCTTAAAAAAGTAAAAAAGGATCAGATGATCCTTTTTTTGTGTTAGAGCAAAATGAATAATACCGTAATGACAATAGCACTCGTTATACGAATAATGTGGTGCGATATATGTTGATTTTCTTGCTGTCGCCCGTTCCAGTAGGCACCATAGCAGACGATACTCGAACCCACAATCCATAGTAGAATGGTTGCCAGTGGGACGAAGTAAAAGATAGCTAGAGCCAGAGAAGTGATGCAACTGCCGACCAAAATGCACTTATTTCCTAGACTGTAGTTCTTTTGTTTCATAGCTGAAAAAGCAGCAGCAAGGTGAAGCAATGAGAAGGCGAGAGCTAGTACAATTGTTAGTATTCCTAGAATCATCGAAGTTAACATAGTTGGTTCCTTTCTGAGTTACAGGTTTAGTTATCAAGTGGAGTTGTAGAGGTCATCTCCATTACATCAAGGTAAAATTTCACCACTTGGTCTTCAGTATAAGATTTTCCTTTTTTTAGCCACCAAGTTAGAGTCTCGATAAAGTTCGTCACAACAAAATGCTGGAGGTAGGAGGCCGGAATGTTTGGATAGGCCTCTTGCAAGTCATCCGCCACCATGGGATAAACGTGGTGTTCGAGTTCCTTGTGTAGTTGGCGGAGGAAGTAGTCGTTTTTTGAAAAAAGGAGACTGGTGACATGGTCCTGGTTTTTCTGAAAATGTAAAAAGATATGTGCGAGGTAGTCCTCGGTAGTAAAGTGTTCTTCCCTTTCAAAGAGATGATGAAAGAGGTAGCGACAGAGCTCATCTAAAAGGAGTTCCTTACTTTCGTAATGACAGTAAAAAGTAGAACGTCCAACATCTGCTAGGTCAATGATATCCTGAACAGTAGTGGCATCATATCCCTTGTCGTTCAAAAGTTGTAAAAAAGCTTGATAGATGGCTTTTTTCGTCTTACTGACTCGACGGTCTCTTTTTGGCATATAGACACTTGAGACAAACTGTTCAGAACTGAACAGGACTGACGGTTTGCTTCTATCCTTTCTTTGGATTTTATTAGATAATACAAATGAAAGAAGTATGTATATACCCATTATACCAAAGGAGGGAGAGAAATGAGTTCTAAAACATCTATCTGGTTAGCTTTTTTCTTAAATTTAAGCTATGCGATTGTTGAGTTTATCGCAGGAGGAATCTTTGGTTCAAGTGCAGTTCTTGCTGATTCTGTTCATGACTTGGGAGATGCTCTAGCCATTGGTATCTCAGCCCTTTTAGAAACAATCTCAAACCGTGAGGAAGATAGGCAGTACACCTTGGGTTACAAACGTTTTAGCCTTTTAGGGGCCATGCTAACGGCTGTGATTCTTATGATAGGGTCTGTCCTAGTGATTTTGGAAAATATCACGAAGATTGCTCATCCGCAACCCGTTAATGAGAAAGGTATCCTCTGGCTGGGAATCATTGCAGTAGCTATCAATGTGCTAGCAAGTCTGGTAGTTCGTAAAGGAAAGACAAAGAACGAGTCAATTCTTAGCTTGCATTTTTTGGAAGACACTCTTGGTTGGTTGGCCGTCATCCTAATGGCGATTATCCTCCGATTTACAGATTGGTATATACTCGATCCGCTTTTATCGCTGGTTATTTCTATCTTTATTCTGTCGAAAGCCATTCCTCGCTTTTGGAGTGCACTGAAGATTTTCCTAGATGCTGTGCCAGAAGGGGTCGAGACAAGTGATCTGGAGAAGGATATAGAGGCTCTGACCAATGTCAAAAGTGTTAACCAACTTAGCATTTGGTCCATGGACGGTCTAGAGAACAATGCTGTTGTCCACATTTGTATCTGGGATTGGGAACAGATGATGGAGACCAAAGAAGTGGTGCGTCAATTTTTAGAAGAAAGAGGCGTGCAGAATATCACTATTGAAGTAGATAGCAGTCAAAGCAATCATGCGCAACATAGACGGAGGGTGAGAGAGTTAGAGCAGAAGCATGGACATCATCATTAGAAAAACGATCTCGCTAGAGGTCGTTTTGTTATCTTATTCATTCCTTGTACTCTCTCTCAATGTCAGTCTGGTTCCCAGCATAGTCAGGCTAGGAATTTTGCGACCGTGGAGAACTTCCTTGTTAAGAATATCCATACCTGCTCGACCCATTTCTTCGGTATAGACGGTAATGCTAGAAAGAGGAGGATAGACCTGCTTGGTCAGGCTAGTGTCGTTAAAAGAAATGAGACTAACGCGGTCTGGCAGGCTGATTCCAGCTTCTTGGAGGGCACGGAGGGCACCGATGGCTAAACTATCGCTAGCAGCGAAAAAGGCTGGTGGGAGTTGTTCTCCTAGCTTGTGAATGGCCTCCTTCATCAAGTCATAACCAGACTGGGCGGTAAAGCTTCCCTGAAAGACTAGTTCTTCATGGTAGATTCCCTTCGCTTGACTGTAGTTTCTGAAGTTTTCTAGCCGCTTATCCTCAATGATTTCTTTTTGGTCGGTTGTTTCCTCAAGGCCTGTGAGAATTCCGATACGGTTCATACCTTGGCTGAGGAAATGGTCTACAACTTGTTTCACAGCAGTGTAAAAGTCAGTGATAATACAGGTATGGCCTAGTGAGAGGGTATCGCTGTCTATAAAGACTAAAGGTTTTTGGTATTCTTCAAAGGCAGAAATCTGAGCTCGGCTGAACTTTCCGATGCAGAGAATGCCAATCACTTCCTCACTCAGTGTAAAAGGATGGTCATTAAAATAGCGCAAGATATCATAGTCTAACTCTTGGGCTCTTTTTTCAATACCGAGACGAATCTGATAGTAGTAGAGGTCGTCTAGCTCCCCTTGCTCGCTGACCCATTGGATAATGGCAATCTTTTGCTTGGGTTTGTGGGATTCGCCTGTCTTGAGGTGCTTGGTATAGCCCAGTTCTTCAGCGACAGTTAAAATACGGTGTCTGGTTTCTTCTGTGACAGATAGACTCTGGTCGCGATTGAGGACACGGGATACGGTCGCGATAGAGACAGAGGCTAGTTGTGCAATGTCTTTTAAGGTAGCCATAAATCCTCCTCCTTTTAGGTTAGTATATCATATTTTTCTGCTTTTTACTGATAGTTTAGTAAATTTTTAGTAAAAAGGATTGACCTTGGTAAATGGCTTGGATACAATAGAAGAAAACGATTGCACGTTAAGGTGACTTAACGGACAATCAAAGGAGAATTCATATGGCACAACATCTTACTACTGAAGCCCTTCGCAAAGACTTTCTTGCCGTTTTTGGTCAAGAAGCAGACCAAACCTTCTTTTCACCAGGTCGTATCAATTTGATTGGTGAACACACGGATTACAATGGTGGACATGTTTTCCCAGCGGCTATTTCCTTGGGAACTTATGGGGCGGCTCGCAAGCGTGACGATCAAGTTTTGCGTTTTTACTCAGCCAACTTTGAGGACAAGGGCATTATAGAAGTTCCTCTAGCTGACCTCAAATTTGAAAAAGAGCACAGCTGGACCAATTATCCAAAAGGGGTTCTTCATTTCTTGCAAGAAGCTGGACACGTGATTGACAAAGGGTTTGATTTTTATGTTTATGGAAATATCCCAAATGGTGCAGGCTTGTCATCATCAGCATCCTTGGAACTTTTGACAGGGGTTGTGGCAGAGTATCTCTTTGATTTAAAACTAGACCGTTTGGATTTGGTTAAAATCGGAAAACAAACGGAAAATAACTTTATCGGAGTCAACTCTGGTATCATGGACCAGTTTGCTATCGGTATGGGAGCTGACCAACGGGCCATTTACCTAGATACCAACACTTTGGAGTACGACTTGGTGCCGCTTGATTTGAAAGACAATGTCGTTGTTATCATGAACACCAACAAACGCCGTGAACTGGCGGACTCTAAGTACAATGAACGCCGTGCTGAGTGTGAAAAAGCAGTAGAAGAATTGCAAGCTGCCTTGGAGATTCAGACCTTGGGTGAATTGGATGAGTGGGATTTTGACCAATACAGCTATCTGATTAAAGATGAAAATCGTTTGAAACGTGCTCGTCATGCTGTGCTTGAAAACCAACGTACCCTTAAAGCTCAAGTAGCCCTTCAAGCAGGTGATTTGGAAACATTTGGCCGCTTGATGAATGCGTCACACGTTTCTCTAGAACATGACTATGAAGTAACTGGTTTGGAATTGGATACCCTTGTTCACACTGCTTGGAATCAGGAAGGTGTTCTGGGTGCTCGTATGACAGGAGCAGGTTTTGGTGGCTGTGCCATTGCCTTGGTGCAAAAAGATGCTGTTGAGGCCTTTAAGGAAGCTGTTGGCAAGCATTACGAGAAAGTCGTTGGATACGCTCCAAGCTTCTATATCGCTGAAGTTGCAGGTGGCACTCGCGTTGTAGACTAGGAGAGAAGTAAATGGACGCTGTAATATTTGATTTAGATGGCTTATTAGCTGATACTGAGATCATTTCTCTAAAAGTTTATCAAGAATTGCTTAAAGATTTTGGAATTCCTTTCACAGAAGAAACATATTCTAGAGAATACAGTGGACATAGGGAAGAGGAGAATGTTCAACGATTTTTAGATACCTATGATTTACCTTCGAACTTTGACCAAACCTTGGAAAAAGTTTATGAACTGGAAGCTCGAATATTAGCCAAAGGTGTAAATTTAAAAAAAGGTGCTAAAAATTTGCTTGCTTTTCTGCAAAGAGAAGGTATTCCAATCGCTCTAGCAACTTCAAGTGTTGAATCTAGAGCTAGAATGATTTTGGATAGTAATGGGATACTGTCCCTATTTGACCATCTAGTTTTTGCAAAAGATGTAAAGCGAAGCAAACCTTACCCTGATATATTTTTAAAGGCCTGTAGTGATTTGAATGTTTTACCAGAGAATTGCTTAGTATTAGAGGATAGTGAAGCAGGGATTGAAGCAGCGTATAGAGCTGGGATACCAGTTATTTGTATTCCAGACTTGAAAATGCCAGCACAGTCTTTCTTAAATAAAACAGAACAAGTTTTTCAGGATTTAGATGCTGTCAGAGACTATTTAGAAAGTAAGAAGGAGAATCAATGAGTCAAGGAGTTCTAGATGCATTTATCACGGAAGTTATTGCTGAAAGTGCTTTTGAGGAAATGGATCGAATCTACCTAACCAATCGTGTCTTGGCACGAGTGGGAGATGGTGTTTTGGAGGTTGAGACTGATCTGGATAAATTGATTGACCTCAAGGACCAGTTGGTTGAGGAGGCGGTTCGATTAGAGACGATTGAGGATAGTCAGACTGCGCGTGAAATCCTCGGTGCTGAATTGATGGACTTGGTGACACCTTGTCCAAGTCAGGTCAATCGTGACTTTTGGAAAACCTATGCCCAATCTCCCGAGCAGGCAATTGCGGACTTCTACCAACTTAGCCAGAAAAATGACTACATCAAGCTCAAGGCCATTGCTAAGAATATTGCTTATCGTGTACCATCTGACTACGGAGAACTTGAGATTACCATCAATCTGTCTAAACCTGAAAAGGATCCAAAAGAGATTGCGGCAGCTAAGTTGGTTCAAGCTAGCAATTACCCACAGTGTCAACTCTGTCTAGAGAACGAAGGCTACCATGGTCGGGTTAACCACCCAGCTCGCAGCAATCACCGCATTATCCGTTTCGAAATGGCGGGCCAGGAGTGGGGATTCCAGTATTCGCCCTATGCTTATTTTAATGAGCACTGTATCTTCTTAGATGGTCAGCATCGTCCCATGGCAATCAGTCGTCAGAGTTTTGAGCGTCTGCTGGCTATCGTAGAGCAGTTTCCAGGCTATTTTGCAGGCTCTAATGCCGACCTTCCAATTGTGGGGGGATCTATTCTAACTCATGACCACTATCAGGGAGGCCGTCACGTATTTCCTATGGAAATGGCTCCTCTGCAAAAGACTTTCTGTTTTGCTGGTTTTGAGCAGGTCAAGGCTGGGATTGTCAAGTGGCCTATGTCAGTGCTTCGTTTGACTTCGGATTCCAAAGAGGATTTGATCAACTTAGCTGACAAGATTTTGCAGGAATGGCGCCAGTATTCAGATCCAAGTGTACAGGTCTTGGCAGAAAGCAATGGAACACTACATCATACTATCACACCGATAGCCCGCAAACGCGATGGACAGTTTGAGTTGGACTTGGTCTTGCGTGACAATCAGACATCGTCAGAGCATCCGGATGGTATCTATCATCCCCACAAGGATGTCCAACATATCAAGAAGGAAAATATCGGCTTGATTGAGGTCATGGGCTTGGCTATCTTACCACCTCGTTTGAAAGCAGAAGTGGAGCAAGTTGCAAGCTATCTTGTAGGAGATGATGAAGCAGTTGCAGACTATCATCAGGAATGGGCAGACCAGCTCAAAGCCCAACATCCGGACCTAGCAGATAAAGAAAAAGCCCTTGAAATCGTCAAGGACTCTGTGGGTGCTATCTTTGCACGTGTTCTGGAGGACGCGGGGGTTTACAAGCAGACGGAACAAGGACAGGCAGCCTTTATGCGCTTTGTAGAGCAGGTTGGAATTTTGCCAGAATAAGCGCTTTCTCCTTGCACAGTCCTATAAAAAGTAGTATCATAGTGTCGTTTGAACTATCAGGAGGAAACGATGAAAGATTTTCATTTTGACGCTATATCTGCCTTTGAAAATTACGAAATAGAAAAAATGAGAGATGGTCATGTTGTGGTGACGACGAAAGTAGTGAACTCGTCGCTCAACTACTATGGCAATGCCCATGGTGGTTATCTCTTTACCCTTTGTGACCAGATCAGTGGTTTGGTGGTTATCTCGCTGGGGCTTGATGGAGTGACACTCCAATCCTCTATCAACTACCTCAAAGCAGGAAAGCTAGATGATGTACTGACCATTAAAGGAGAATGTGTCCATCATGGACGCACAACCTGTGTCGTGGATGTGGATATCACTAATCAAGAAGGCAGAAATGTCTGCAAGGCAACCTTCACCATGTTTGTAACAGGCCAGCGGTCAGAAGACAGACAGGTAAGGATATAGATAAACAAAAAAGAGGCTCGCACCTCTTTTTCTTATTTCTTCTTCCTGTTTAGTACTGCATTGAGGACAATGGCCAGTAAGCTGGCTACGACGATTCCGTTTGAGAAGAACATTTGGAAGGCTGTCGGCATGCTGACGAAGAGATTACTATTGTTGAGTCCGACACCTGCAGCGATGGAGACAGCTGCGATAAGGAAGTTATGTTCATTGTTAGCAAAGTCAACGCGGGCTAGGATTTGCATACCTTGAAGGGAAACAAAACCAAACATCACTAGCATAGCACCACCAAGGACAGGACTCGGAATGATTTGGGCGAGGGCTCCAAACTTAGGAAGTAGTCCAAGGAGGACTAGGAAACCAGCTGCGTAGTAGATTGGCAGGCGAGTCTTGATACCTGATAATTTAACCAACCCAACGTTTTGTGAAAATCCTGTGTAAGGGAAGGTGTTAAAGATTCCTCCGAGAAGGACAGCTAAACCTTCTGCACGATAACCGTTGCGTAGGCGCGTGCTGTCGATTGGGTCATTAGTAATATCAGACAAGGCCAGATAAACACCGGTGGACTCAACCATAGAGACCGTTGCGATGATACACATCATGACAATAGAGGAGATTTCAAAGGTTGGCATTCCAAAGTAGAGGGGGGTAGGAACATGGACAAGTGGTGCTGCCGCAACAGGGGAGAAATCAACCAAGCCCATAGTGGCAGCAATGGCAGTTCCGACAACCAGACCAATCAAAATGGAGATAGACTTGATAAATCCTTTGGTAAAGATGTTAATCAAGAGGATAATTAGAACAGTGATTGCAGCAAGCAAGAGACTTTGACCAGTTGGCTCTGGGACATTATTTCCCATATTTCCAATAGCGACAGGAATCAAGGTCAATCCAATCGTGGTAATGACAGATCCTGTTACGATAGATGGGAAGAGATTGGCCACTTTTGAGAAAATGCCTGAAATCAGAACTACATAAATCCCAGAAACGATAAGGGCACCAAACATAGCACCGCTACCGTGGCTTTGTCCAATCATAATCAAAGGAGCGACGGATTGGAAGGCAACTCCGAGAACGACTGGTAGTCCAATCCCAAAGTATTTGTTGAGTTGGAGTTGAAGGAAGGTGGCCACCCCACACATGAAGATATCTGTGGAGATAAGATAGGTCAACTGTTCAGCTGAATAGCCAAGAGCTGTCGCAATCATGATGGGAACTAGGATGGATCCTGAGTACATGGCTAGTAAGTGCTGTAAGCCAAGAACGGCTGCTTGCGAGTGTTTTTCTTGTTTTTGCATTAGAGATCTGCCTCCTTAAATACGACCTGACCATTCTCAAAACGATCCAAGCGAGCCAGTGATAGGACTGGATATCCTGCTTTTTCAAGCAAATCACGACCATCTTGGAAGGATTTTTCAATCACGATACCAATCGCTTCGACTTTGGCCCCAGCTTGTTCGATGATTTGGATCAAGCCTTTGGCCGCTTGGCCATTAGCAAGGAAATCATCGACAATCAAGACCTTGTCTTCGGGTGAGAGGAATTTTCCAGCGATGGAAACGGTGCTGGTCACCTGCTTGGTAAAGGAGTAGACTTGGGCGGTTAGGATGCCTTCGTTCATGGTGATGTTTTTAGCTTTCTTGGCGAAAATCATGGGCACATTTAAGGCTTCAGCTGTAAAAACGGCTGGGGCAATGCCTGATGCTTCAATGGTCACGACCTTGGTAATGCCAGCAGAAGCGAATTTTTCCGCAAAAATCTTACCAATCTCTCGCATTAAGCTAAAGTCAACTTGGTGGGTTAAAAAAGAATCCACCTTGAGGATGTTGTCCCCCAAGATATGCCCATCCTCAAGGATGCGCTCTTCTAATAATTTCATAAGACCTCCTAAAGTCTAAAAGTCAGTTTACTTGTTGGTTAACTGTTTCTATAGTGAACCAGTTTGCTAGTACTATGTATTTGATAAAACTAGTACGAGCGAAGCGAGTTTTATCAAATATTTCCCGCCGTAGTGGTATCATAGACAATAATCTTGTTATTGTCTATGACGGGATTTTTGAGACTTTTGGCTCAAAAATTAGGGATGAAATTCCGAAGGAAGTTGCTCCCGTCCGCACTAATTAAGGGAAATATTAAAAATATTTAGTTTACACTTAAAGGCGTACTTTAATAAAAATATTCAAAAAGGACCTACTTAATCCCCTAAGTAAGTCCCCAAAATAGGTATGGCCAACACCATACCTTCAGCTGACATACTCATTGTTAGGTGTTCCGGCACCTTGTAGAAACGTCGTGCCAATTCACGACATAAACAAGTAAAAATGATATTCAATTTTAAATAGGCTACTGCCAATGTTTTTATTTTACACCAATTAGCTTTATAAATCAAATATTTTGTTAGCAAATAGACCATAAAAGCGAACGAAAAAGCTACAACACTAGATAGTATTGTAGCCCTTTATTCTTCTATTCGCTAAATCTTAAAAAATAGCCATCTGGATCCAAAACTGCAAATTCATGGGGATAAATAAAGCTATCTCCTACTCGAAATTCTCTTTTTGTCAGGGGCCGATGGATGGGATAGTCAGCTTCCAGCAGTTTTTGGTGGAGCTGAGGGACATCTTCAATGCCAAAGGAAATATTGATACCGCGCCCGAAAGGATAGGTTAGTTGGGCTAATTCTTCTGTACTGCCTTCTTCTAGCATAAGTTGGCAGTCTTCAAGCGAAAGAAAGAGGAAGTTTTCTTCTGGACGCTCGTATTCGACAGAAAATCCCAGCAAGTCGCAGTAGAAGTGGCGTGACTTTTCGAGGTCAGATACTACAAATTCAGGAATGACAGCTTGATAGTCCATTAGCTTTCTCCTTAGAGCTCAATCTCCATGACAATGGGTGTGTGGTCTTGGCGCGCACCAGAGTCAATCATGTCGGACTGAGTCACCTTGTCAGCCACGCGATTGCTGGTGAGCCAGTAGTCGATTCTCCAGCCTGTATTGTTGATTTTAGAAGTCTTGCTGCGTTGCGCCCACCAAGTGTAGCGCTCTGGGACATCACCGTGAATATGGCGGAAGGTGTCAGTAAATCCAGTTGCCAAAAGGTTGGTAAAACCAGCACGTTCCTCGTCTGTAAAACCAGGTGAACGGCGGTTGCTGACAGGATTTGCAAGGTCGATTTCCTTGTGGGCTACGTTGTAGTCTCCAGTCGCAAGGACTGGTTTTTCTTTGTCTAGTTGCGCCAAATACTCAGCGTATTTGACATCCCAGACTTGACGCTCTTCCAAGCGTTTGAGACCATCGCCAGCGTTTGGAGTGTATACTTGGGTCACGAAAAATGTATCAAATTCCAAGGTGATGATGCGACCTTCCAAGTCCATGGTAGAAGGGGCACCGATTTCTGGAAAAGTGACAGTGGGTGTGAGTTCTTTCTTATAAAGGAACATGGTTCCAGCATAGCCTTTGCGGGCAGGTTCTTGAGAAGAACGCCACGTGTTTTCGTAGTTTGGAAAGAGTTCAGCTAAAATTTCCAAGTGTTTTTTAGTAGGACCCTTGGCAGAAAGCTTGGTTTCTTGGATAGCGATGATATCAGCATTTTCAGCGACCAAGGTTTGTAGTACCTCTTGGGACAATTTGGCACGAGTTGAGTCACTAGTTAGGGCAGCATTGAGGGAATCAATATTCCATGAGATGAGTTTCATAAAGTTACCTTTTTCATTCAGATTATAGATTTTATTATACCAAAAAAAGGTCCATTTCCCCAACGTATGGCTTGAAAAATCACTCTCTTTCGTTTATAATTAAGAATGATTTTATGAAAGGGAGTGAAAATAAATGAAATTTTACTCATATGACTATGTACTTAGCCAAATCAGTCAGCAAAATGGCATCATGATTGGCTTTGGAATTGTTCTCCTAGCTATCACAGGATTTTTTGCTTTTAAAGCCTATCGAGATAAAAAGGGGACTAAGTTTCGGGAATTGGTCATGATTTTGGCCTTGACCTTGGTGGCCATGCTTTTGGTGACAATCTCAAAATACCAGACCAATCAAGCCTCTAACAACCAATTTCAAACCTCCCTTCATTTCATAGAGGTTGTTTCCAAAGACTTGGGAGTGGATAAATCAGAAGTTTATGTCAATACTTCTGCAGCCACTGATGGAGCGCTTGTCAAGGTAGGTCCAAATTTCTACCGAGCCATGAACGGGAGCCAACCAGACAAGTATCTTTTAGAGAAATTAGAATTGAATCAAACAGACGCTATTGAATTGGTGGAGGTAAACAAATGACACTCAATTATATGGAAATTTTAATCAAACTGGCCTTGGGGCTCTTCTCGCTTGTTTTTGTTATCAATGTGACAGGAAAGGGGAACCTAGCACCTAACTCTGCGACAGACCAAATTCAGAACTATGTTCTCGGTGGTATCATCGGTGGGGTGATTTACAATAGTTCTATCAGCATTCTCCAGTATGCAGTGATTTTGATGATGTGGACGATTTTGGTCTTGACCCTCAAGTGGCTCAATAACAATGTTCGTTTTGTCAAACGCTTGATTGATGGAAAACCAACTCTCCTTATCAAAAATGGGCAGATTGACCCAGAAGCCTGTCGTTCAGTTGGCTTGTCTGCATCGGATGTAGCCCTCAAACTTCGTAGCCAAGGAATTTTCCAGATGAAGCAAGTCAAACGAGCTGTGCAGGAGCAAAATGGCCAACTCATCGTGGTCCAAATGGGGGATGAAAATCCTAAGTATCCAGTTGTGACTGACGGTGTGATACAAGTCGATGTTTTGGAGTCGATTGGTCGTAACGAAGAATGGCTGCTTGATAACCTCAGCAAGCAAGGGCATGACAATGTAGCCAATATCTTTATCGCTGAGTATGACAAGGGTGCGGTCACAGTCGTAACCTATGAATAAGAAAAACCTGGGGTCTTGGCCTCAGGTTTCTATTTGCAATCAGAAAGGGATGTTATGTCCATTATTCAAAAACTTTGGTGGTTTTTCAAGTTAGAAAAACGCCGTTATTTAGTCGGGATTATGGCTCTGGTCTTGGTTTCCGTCCTCAACCTCATTCCCCCAATGGTTATGGGGAGGGTCATTGATGCCATCACATCGGGGCAATTAACCCAGCAGGACCTCCTTCTTGCCCTATTTTACTTGCTTCTTGCAGCCTTTGGGATGTACTATCTGCGCTATGTTTGGCGTATGTATATCCTCGGTACTTCCTACCGTTTGGGACAGATTATGCGCTCTCGCTTATTTGAGCATTTCACAAAAATGTCTCCAGCCTTTTATCAAACCTATCGGACGGGGGATCTGATGGCACACGCAACCAATGATATCAATGCCTTGACTCGTCTCGCAGGAGGCGGTGTTATGTCTGCGGTGGATGCTTCTATCACGGCTTTAGTGACTTTGCTGACTATGCTATTTAGCATTTCCTGGCAGATGACTCTGGTTGCCATTTTGCCCCTGCCTTTCATGGCTTATGCGACCAGTCGTTTAGGGAGAAAGACTCATAAGGCCTTTGGCGAATCTCAAGCTGCCTTTTCTGAACTCAATAATAAGGTACAGGAGTCTGTATCAGGTATTAAAGTGACCAAGTCTTTCGGTTATCAGGCAGACGAGCTCGAGTCCTTTCAGGCAGTCAATGAATTGACCTTCCAAAAGAACCTGCAAACCATGAAATACGATAGTCTCTTTGACCCCATGGTTCTCTTATTTGTTGGTTCATCCTATGTGTTAACCCTCTTGGTCGGCTCTTTGATGGTTCAGGAAGGACAGATTACGGTTGGAAATCTGGTTACCTTTATCAGCTACTTGGATATGCTGGTCTGGCCTCTTATGGCCATTGGTTTCCTCTTTAATATCACTCAGCGAGGAAAGGTTTCCTACCAGCGAATTGAGGAACTTTTGTCTCAGGAATCACCTGTACAAGACCCTGAGTTTCCTTTAAATGGTATTGAAAACGGGCGCTTGCAGTATGATATTGATAGCTTTGCCTTTGAAAATGAGGAAACGTTGACGGATATTCACTTTAGTTTAGAAAAAGGGCAAACACTGGGCTTGGTTGGTCAGACAGGCTCTGGGAAAACGTCCTTGATCAAGCTCCTCTTGCGTGAATACGATGTGGACAAGGGAGCCATTTATCTAAATGGTCACGATATTCGGGACTATCGTCTGACAGACCTTCGTAGTCTTATGGGCTATGTTCCTCAGGACCAGTTCCTCTTTGCGACCTCTATCTTAGACAATATTCGCTTTGGAAATCCGAACTTGCCCCTTTCAGCGGTCGAAGAAGCGACTAAGCTAGCCCAAGTTTACCAAGATATTGTAGCCATGCCTCAGGGCTTTGACACGCTGATTGGTGAAAAAGGAGTTAGTCTTTCTGGTGGTCAAAAGCAACGTCTGGCTATGAGTCGAGCTATGATTTTAGATCCTGATATCTTAATTTTAGATGATTCCTTGTCCGCCGTGGATGCCAAGACAGAGTATGCGATTATCGACAACCTCAAGGAAACGCGGAAGGATAAGACAACCATTATCACTGCCCATCGTCTCAGTGCAGTTGTCCATGCAGATTTGATTCTGGTTCTGCAAAATGGGCAGATTATCGAACAGGGAACGCACGAAGACTTGCTAGCCCTGAATGGCTGGTATGCTCAAACCTACCAGTCTCAGCAGTTGGAAATGAAAGGAGAAGAAGATGCAGAATAAGAAAGAACAATGGACTGTATTGAAGCGCTTGATGTCCTATCTCAAGCCTTACGGCCTCCTGACCTTTTTGGCACTCAGTTTTCTCCTAGCGACGACGGTCATTAAAAGTGTCATTCCCCTTGTGGCCTCCCACTTTATCGACCAGTATCTCAGCAATCTTAACCAAATTGCTGTGGCCGTTTTGCTGGTCTACTATGGTCTTTATCTCCTGCAAACTCTGATTCAGTATGTCGGTAATCTTCTCTTTGCTCGGGTGTCCTACAGTATTGTCAGAGATATTCGTCGCGATGCCTTTGCTAATATGGAAAAGCTCGGCATGTCATATTTTGACAAGACGCCAGCCGGTTCCATTGTCTCTCGTTTGACCAATGATACCGAGACCATCAGCGATATGTTTTCGGGGATTTTATCCAGCTTTGTCTCAGCAGTTTTTATCTTTCTGACAACTTTGTATACCATGTTGGTGCTGGATTTTCGTTTGACAGCTTTAGTCCTGCTCTTTCTTCCCTTGATTTTTCTTTTGGTCAATCTTTATCGGAAAAAATCAGTGAAAATCATAGAAAAAACCAGAAGTCTCTTGTCGGATATTAATAGTAAGCTGGCAGAAAATATCGAGGGAATCAGGATTATCCAGGCCTTTAATCAAGAGAAGCGCCTGCAGGCAGAATTTGATGAGATTAACCAAGAACACTTGGTCTATGCCAACCGATCTGTAGCCTTGGATGCCCTCTTTTTGAGACCTGCCATGAGTTTGCTGAAACTTCTAGGCTACGCCATCTTGATGGCATACTTTGGCTACCGTGGTCTTTCTATTGGGATAACAGCCGGAACCATGTATGCCTTTATCCAGTACATCAATCGCCTCTTTGACCCTCTGATTGAAGTGACGCAAAACTTTTCAACTCTTCAAACGTCTATGGTTTCTGCAGGGCGTGTCTTTGCCTTGATTGACGAGACAACCTATGAGCCTCTTCAAGAAAATGGGCAAGCCAAAGTCCAAGAGGGGAATATCCGTTTTGAACATGTGTGTTTCTCATATGATGGCAAACATCCAATTCTGGATGACATTTCCTTTTCAGTTAAGAAGGGTGAAACCATTGCCTTTGTGGGCCATACAGGTTCAGGGAAATCTTCGATTATCAATGTCCTCATGCGTTTTTATGAATTTCAGTCAGGCCGCGTTCTCTTGGATGGTGTGGATATTAGAGACTACAGTCAGGAAGAGTTGAGAAAAAATATCGGGCTAGTCTTGCAGGAACCCTTCCTCTATCATGGGACTATCAAGTCCAATGTTGCCATGTATCAAGATCTTAGTGATGAAGAGATTCAGGCTGCGGCTGCCTTTGTCGATGCAGATTCCTTTATTCAGGACCTTCCGCAGGGTTATGATGCACCTGTTTCCGAGCGTGGTTCGAGCTTTTCTACTGGTCAACGCCAGCTTCTTGCCTTTGCCAGAACAGTCGCCAGTCAGCCTAAAATCCTGATTTTGGATGAAGCGACAGCCAATATTGACTCTGAAACAGAAAGTTTGGTTCAAGATTCCCTAGCTAAGATGAGACAGGGGAGGACGACCATTGCTATCGCCCACCGACTTTCGACCATTCAGGACGCCAATTGCATCTATGTCTTGGATAAGGGACGCATTATTGAGAGTGGAACCCATGAGGAACTCTTGGTCTTGGGAGGAACCTATCACAAGATGTATAGCTTGCAGGCTGGGGCCATGTCCTAATACTATTTGAAAATCTCTTCAGACCATGTCAGCTTTATTTGCAACCTCAAAGCTGTACTTTGAGCAGCCTGTGGCTAGCCTCCTAGTTTGATTTTCATTGAGTATAAGCAGGAAATTATTCAAATCACAGATTTCTTGCACCGCCTTTTCCATTTTGTGGTATAATGAAAAATGTTGACAAATAGTATAATAAAAACAAAGGAGAAACAGCATGCTGAAATGGGAAGACTTGCCCGTGGAAATGCAATCAAGCGAGGTTGAGTCTTACTACCAGCTTGTCTCTAAAAGGAAGGGTTCGCTGATTTTCAAGCGTTGCCTGGATTGGGTTCTGGCCCTGTTTTTGCTACTTTTGACTTCTCCCGTCTTTCTTATCTTGAGCATTTGGATCAAGTTGGATAGCAAGGGACCTGTCATATACAAGCAAGAGCGCGTGACCCAGTACAACCGTCCGTTCAAGATTTGGAAGTTCCGTACTATGGTAACAGATGCGGATAAAAAAGGAAGCCTGGTGACTTCTGCTAACGATAGCCGCATTACCAAAGTGGGAAATTTCATTCGCCGTGTGCGTTTGGACGAACTACCTCAGTTGGTCAATGTCCTTAAAGGTGAGATGTCCTTTGTTGGTACGAGACCTGAAGTGCCACGCTACACGGAGCAGTATAGTCCTGAAATGATGGCGACCTTGCTCTTGCCAGCAGGGATTACCTCTCCAGCCAGCATCAATTACAAGGATGAGGACACCATCATCAGTCAAATGACGGAGAAAGGTCTGTCAGTTGACCAAGCCTATGTCGAACACGTCCTTCCTGAAAAGATGCGTTATAATCTCGCCTATCTCCGAGAGTTTAGTTTCCTTGGAGACATCAAAATCATGTTTCAAACCGTGTTTGAAGTGCTAAAATAAAGTAGTCATGAGAAAATGAGTACAGATAAAAGGAGCAAATCAATGCCAAATTACAATATTCCATTTTCACCACCCGATATTACAGAAGCTGAAATTGCTGAAGTAGCGGATACCCTTCGTTCTGGTTGGATCACAACAGGTCCGAAGACAAAAGAACTGGAGCGTCGTTTGTCCCAATACACACAGACACCAAAGACTGTCTGCCTCAACTCTGCGACTGCCGCTCTTGAGTTGATTTTGCGTGTTTTGGAAGTGGGACCTGGTGATGAAGTCATCGTTCCAGCCATGACCTATACAGCTTCATGTAGTGTCATCACTCACGTGGGAGCAACACCTGTCATGGTGGATATCCAAGCAGATACTTTTGAAATGGACTATGACTTGCTTGAGCAAGCTATTACTGAGAAAACTAAGGTGATTATTCCGGTTGAGCTTGCAGGGATTGTTTGCGACTATGATCGTTTGTTCCAAGTTGTGGAGAAAAAACGTGATCTCTTTACCGCTTCAAGCAAGTGGCAAAAGGCCTTTAACCGTATCGTGATTGTCTCTGATAGTGCCCATGCTTTAGGATCTACATACAAAGGGCAACCAGCTGGTTCGATCGCTGACTTTACTTCCTTCTCATTCCATGCCGTTAAGAACTTTACAACGGCTGAGGGAGGAAGTGCGACGTGGAAAGCCAATCCAGCGATTGACGATGAAGAGATGTACAAGGAATTCCAAATCCTTTCCCTTCATGGTCAAACCAAAGACGCCCTTGCCAAAATGCAATTGGGTTCATGGGAATACGATATCGTTACACCAGCCTACAAGTGCAACATGACGGATATCATGGCTTCGATTGGTTTGGTACAATTGGATCGTTACCCAGCTTTGCTACAACGTCGTAAGGACATCGTGGACCGCTATGATCGTGGTTTTGCGGGTACTCGTATTCACCCACTGGCACACAAGACTGATACTGTCGAAGCTTCACGCCACCTCTACATCACTCATGTAGAAGGTGCAAGTTTAGAAGAACGCAACCTCATCATCCAAGAATTAGCTAAAGCAGGAATTGCAAGTAATGTACACTATAAACCGCTTCCTCTCTTGACAGCCTATAAGAATCTTGGTTTCGATATGACAGATTATCCAAGAGCCTATGCCTTCTTTGAAAATGAAATTACGCTTCCACTTCATACAAAATTAAGCGATGAAGAAGTTGATTATATCGTTAAGACTTTGGTGAGAATTTCCGAAGAAATCCTCGGATCAGGAAAAAAATCATAAAAAAATCTTGACAAAAAGCGGACAATAGCATATAATATTCTCAACAAATCAGAAAAGTAACTATTTTTGATCTTCAGGGAGCCTGTGGTGATTGTGAACAGGTGGTTGGAAGTAGTGAAAGTGGGCTGATTTTAAAAATGAATTTGAAACAATGAAAATTCGGTGCGCACACCTTACAGTGCAACTTGTTGTTAGACAAGGTAGAGATGTAAAGGGGGATAGTCCCTTTATAATTGAGGTGGCACCGCGTTACCAACGCCCTCACACGGAAGTCGATTCCGTGTGTGGGCTTTTTTCATATCTTGAAATTAATACTGAAAGAGGAAAAATTTTATGACAACTAAAGGTTATTTTGGACAATTTGGTGGTAGTTTTGTACCGGAGCCGATTCAGGCTTTGTTGGATGAGTTAGAAGTTACATTTGATAAATACAAGGATGATCCAGAGTTTTTGGCAGAATTTCGCCATTACTTGAAGGATTATTCCGGTCGCGAAACACCGCTTTATTTTGCGGAAAGTTTGACAGACCATCTAGGTGGGGCTAAGATTTATCTCAAGCGCGAAGACCTGAACCATCTGGGTTCCCACAAACTCAACAACGTTTTAGGACAAATTCTTCTTGCCAAACGTATGGGCAAAAAACGAGTGATTGCGGAAACAGGAGCTGGTCAGCACGGTGTTGCGACAGCAGCTGCTGCAGCCAAGTTTGGTATGGCTTGTGATGTCTACATGGGGGCAGAAGATGTGGAGCGTCAACGTCTCAATGTTTTCCGTATGGAGATGATGGGAGCGACCGTTCACGCAGTTGAAACAGGGACACGAACTCTCAAGGATGCGGTCGATGCAGCCTTTGGAGCATGGATGAATGACCTTGAAGCCTTCTACGTTTTGGGATCTGCTGTAGGACCTCATCCTTATCCTACAATTGTTCATGAATTCCAAAAGGTCATCAGTGAAGAATCTCGCCGTCAAATCTTGGAAAAAGAAGGCCGTTTACCAGACTACGTCATTGCCTGTGTAGGTGGTGGTTCCAATGCTATCGGTGCTTTTTCACAGTATGTGGCTGATGAAGAAGTCAAATTGGTTGGGGTCGAAGCTGCCGGTCATGGACTTGACACAGACAAGCATGCAGCCACTATGACAAAAGGTAGTGTCGGAATTGTCGATGGTATGAAGACCTATGCAGTCTTTAAGGAAGACGGAGAGCTGGCGCCAGTTTACTCTATCTCAGCTGGTTTGGACTATCCAGGGGTCGGCCCAGAACACGCCTACTTCAAAGATTCAGGCCGCGTAGAATACGTAGCAGCGACAGATGAAGAAGCTGTTCAAGCCTTGCTCCTTCTAAGCAAGACTGAAGGGATTATCCCAGCGATTGAAAGTTCGCACGCCATCGCAGAAGCGGTTAAACGTGCACCGAAACTAAGTAAGGATGATATTATCATCATCAATGTCTCTGGTCGTGGAGACAAGGACGTAGCTGCGATTGCAGACTACCTAGAAGCTAAAAAATAAAAGATGGAAAAATTACAGTACTTTCTTTCCCAGAGAGCTTGTGGTTGCTGGAAACAAGCAGAGAAAGCTGTAAGGTTGGGTCCATCTGAAACGAGAGAAGAAAACATAATTCTCAAGGGAGTGCCCTTTATCGCACAGCCTGTTACAGGAAAGTTCTGAGACAGGAATGAGAGATAGGAGAAATCCTATAATTGAGGTGGCACCGCGAATTTCGTCCTCACGCAAGTTATTTTGCGTGGGGATTTTTATATATTTATCGTAGATATGGTCATCAGTTTTAAACTATACTTCATCAATAGATAGATTTCTATAAAATATTTGCAAACGAAGTGAGCATTGAACCGCTATTTCCCGGCATAGTGGTATTCTAGAGAAGCAAAGATGCTTCTCTAGAACGGAATTTTTGAGACACATGGCTCAAAAATTAGGGATGAAATTTCAGAGAAAGTTGCTCCCGTCCGCACTATTTAAGGGAAATAGAAAAAAGACAAAAAATTAGAAATAAGAAACTGAAAGGGAAATTACAATGGAACGAATCATTCATGGAGATGTCTTATCACCAATCTTGGCTTATATGCGCCTAAAGGGGCAACACAAGGTGATCTTAGAGAGTATTCCGAGAGACAAGGAAACCGCTCGTTTTTCTATCCTAGCCTATAATCCAGTTTTTGAGATTCAGTTTGAAAATGGAGTCCTCTATCAAAATGGTCAAGTGATTGATCGGGATCCCTTGGATTTCCTTTATGAAGTGACTCATAAGAGCCAACACCATTCAGATCTCCCTTTTGGTGGGGGAGCTATTGGCTTTGTCGGTTACGATATGATTTCGCTCTATGAAGAAATCGGTCAAATCCCTGAGGATACGATTGGGACGCCAGACATGCATTTCTTTGTCTATGAGAGCTATATGGTTTTTGACCACAAGAAGGAAAAAATCCATGTCATTGAGGATGCTTTCTATAGCGATCGCAGTCAAGAAGACTTGGAAAAAGCCTTGAACCAAGTACTTGAGGAATTACGCATCCCTGCTCCAAATGAATTTGAAGACTTGGATTTATCTCCGCTGAACTTCAAACCGCATATCGCTCCTCAGAAGTTTGAGGAAATGGTGGAAACAGCTCGCGACTTGATTCGTAATGGCGATATGTTCCAATGCGTGCTCAGCCAGCGTTTCTCAGCAGAAGTTACTGGAAATCCATTTGACTTCTACAGAAATCTTCGCGTGACCAATCCATCTAATTATCTCTATTTCTATGATTTTGGGGATTATCAAATCATCGGTGCCAGTCCTGAAAGTTTGGTTTCAGTCAAAAATGGTATCGTGACAACCAATCCGATTGCTGGTACGCGGCCAAGAGGAGCTACAGATGAAGAGGACAAGGCCTTGGCGACTGACCTGCTTTCTGATGAGAAGGAAACAGCAGAACATCGGATGTTGGTAGACTTGGGACGTAACGATATTGGCCGCATCTCTGAAACAGCCAGTGTCCAAGTCACCAAGTATATGGAAGTGGAGCTCTTCCGCTATGTCATGCATTTGACCAGCGTGGTCAAGGGACGTTTGCTTCCAGACCTCACTGCCATGGATGCCTTGAAAGTTACACTTCCAGCTGGAACAGTTTCAGGAGCACCAAAGATTCGGGCCATGAGACGCATCTATGAACTGGAGACGGAAAAACGAGGCGTATACGCAGGAGCAATCGGCTACTTGTCTGCGACGGGTGATATGGATTTCGCCATTGCCATCCGAACAATGATTCTCAAAAATCAAACAGCCTATGTGCAGGCTGGGGCAGGGATTGTCTATGACTCTATCGCCCAAAACGAATACCAAGAAACCATTAACAAGGCTAAATCTATGACTAGAATTGGAGAACTAAGACCATGATTTTATTGATTGACAACTATGATTCTTTTACCTATAACTTGGCTCAATACATTGGGAATTTTGCAGAAGTGCAGGTCCTGAGAAATGATGATCCTAAGCTGTATGAAGAAGCTGAAAAAGCAGATGGTCTGGTCTTTTCTCCCGGTCCAGGTTGGCCAGTGGATGCTGGAAAGATGGAAGACATGATTCGTGATTTTGCAGGTAAGAAGCCGATTTTAGGGATTTGTTTGGGTCACCAAGCTATCGCAGAAGTCTTTGGTGGGAAGCTAGGCTTGGCTCCCAAGGTCATGCATGGGAAACAGAGCCATATCAGCTTTGAAGCGCCATCTCTTCTCTATCAAGGCATTGAGGATGGTCGTCCAGTCATGCGTTATCACAGTATTTTGATAGAAGAAATGCCAGAAGAGTTTGAAGTGACAGCTCGTTCTACTGATGACCAAGCCATTATGGGAATTCAACACAAAAGCCTGCCGATTTATGGCTTCCAGTACCATCCAGAAAGTATTGGAACGCCAGATGGCTTGTCTTCTATTCGGAATTTTATTGAGAAGGTTGTAAAGTGAGGTTGCCTATATGAAAGAGATTATTGAAAAATTAGCAAAATTTGAAAATTTATCAGGTGTGGAAATGACGGATGTAATCGAGCGTATCGTAACTGGGCGTGTAACCGAAGCGCAGATTGCTTCTCTTCTCTTGGCCCTTAAGATGAAGGGGGAAACACCTGAAGAACGCACAGCCATTGCACAAGTCATGAGAGGCCATGCCCAACACATTCCAACTGAAATCCATGATGCAATGGACAACTGTGGTACAGGTGGTGACAAGTCTTTCAGCTTTAACATTTCCACAACTGCAGCCTTTGTCTTGGCTGGTGGCGACATTCATATGGCTAAGCACGGTAACCGTTCGATTTCTTCTAAATCAGGTTCGGCAGATGTCCTTCAAGCATTGGGCATCAATCTTGACCTCAAACCAGCTGAACTAGGTAAGGTTTTCGATAAAACTGGAATCGTCTTTCTCTTTGCTAAAAATATGCACCCAGCTATGAAGTACATCATGCCAGCTCGTTTGGAATTGGGAATTCCAACGATCATGAACTTGACTGGTCCACTGATTCACCCAATGGCCTTGGAAACACAGCTGCTTGGCATTAGTCGTCCAGAACTTCTAGAAAGTACAGCTCAGGTTTTGAAAAATATGGGTCGCAAACGTGCCATCGTGGTTGCTGGACCAGAAGGTCTTGATGAAGCTGGCTTGAACGGAACAACCAAGATTGCTCTTCTTGAAAATGGCGAAATCACCTTGTCAAGTTTCACTCCAGAGGATTTGGGGATGAAACACTACGCTATCGAAGATATCCGTGGAGGGAATGCTCAGGAAAATGCAGAGATTTTGCTTAGCGTTCTTCAAAACGAACCAAGTCCATTCTTGGAAACGACAGTCTTGAATGCTGGTCTTGGTTTCTATGCCAATGGTAAGGTAGCTAGTATCAAGGAAGGAGTTGCCTTGGCCCGTCAAGTGATTGCTAGTGGTAAGGCCCTAGAAAAACTCAGACTGTTACAGGAGTATCAAAAATGAGTCAGGAATTTTTAGCACGAATTTTGGAGCAGAAGGCTCATGAGGTCGAGCAGATGGAGCTGGAGGAAGTCCAGCCCCTACGCCAGACCTATCGCCTAGCTGAATTTTTGAAGAATCACCAAGATCGTTTACAGGTAATCGCTGAAGTCAAGAAGGCTAGCCCTAGTCTGGGAGATATCAATCTCGATGTGGATATTGTGCAACAGGCCCAGACTTATGAAGCGAACGGAGCAGTGATGATTTCGGTTTTGACAGATGAGATTTTCTTTAAAGGGCATTTGGATTATCTACGGGAGATTTCCAGTCAAGTAGAGATTCCGACGCTCAACAAGGACTTTATCATCGATGAAAAACAAATCATCCGCGCTCGCAATGCCGGCGCGACAGTTATCTTGCTCATCGTGGCTGCCTTGTCAGAAGAACGCCTCAAGGAACTGTATGACTACGCGACAGAGCTTGGTCTGGAAGTCTTGGTGGAAACTCACAATCTAGCTGAACTAGAGGTAGCCCACAGACTGGGTGCTGAGATTATTGGGGTTAATAACCGCAACTTGACCACCTTTGAAGTCGACTTGCAGACCAGTGTAGACTTGGCCCAGTACTTTAAGGAAGGTCGCTATTACATTTCTGAATCTGCTATTTTCACAGGGCAGGATGCAAAACGAGTAGCACCATACTTTAACGGAATTTTGGTGGGAACAGCTCTCATGCAGGCAGAAGATGTAGCCCAGAGAATCAAGGAGTTGCAGATTGACAAAGGTTAAGATTTGTGGACTATCGACCAAAGAAGCGGTAGAGACAGCCGTATCAGCAGGGGCAGACTACATCGGTTTTGTCTTCGCACCCAGTAAAAGACAGGTGACCTTGGAAGAGGCTACAGAGCTGGCAAAGCTCATTCCTGTGAACGTTAAGAAGGTTGGCGTATTTGTTTCACCAAGTCGGGCAGAACTGCTAGAAGCGATTGACAAAGTTTGCTTGGACTTGGTTCAAGTTCATGGTCAGGTAGCAGATGATTTGTTTGAGGATTTGCCTTGCGCTAGCATTCAGGCGGTGCAGGTGGATGGAAATGGTCATGTCCCCAATTCTCAGGCAGACTATTTACTCTTTGATGCTCCTGTAGCAGGGAGTGGACAGACTTTTGACTGGGGTCAACTAGATACGTCTGGACTAGCCCAGCCATTTTTCATCGCAGGTGGGCTTAATGAAGACAATGTAGAAGAAGCAATTCAACACTTTACTCCCTATGCAGTAGATGTATCGAGTGGAGTGGAGACAGATGGACAGAAAGATCAGGAAAAGATTAGAAGATTTATAGAGAGGGTAAAGCATGGCATATCAAGAACCAAATAAAGATGGATTTTACGGAAAATTCGGCGGACGTTTCGTCCCAGAAACATTGATGACAGCAGTTTTGGAGTTGGAAAAAGCTTATCGTGAAAGTCAGGCAGACCCAAGCTTCCAAGAGGAATTGAACCAACTTTTGCGCCAGTACGTAGGACGTGAAACTCCTCTTTACTACGCAAAAAACTTGACCCAGCATATTGGCGGAGCCAAGATTTATCTCAAGCGTGAAGACCTCAACCATACAGGGGCCCACAAGATTAACAATGCCTTGGGACAAGTTCTTCTGGCTAAACGTATGGGCAAAAATAAAATTATCGCTGAAACAGGTGCTGGTCAGCACGGTGTGGCAACTGCAACTGCTGCAGCTCTCTTTAACATGGAATGTACCATCTATATGGGTGAGGAAGATGTTAAACGCCAAGCCCTTAATGTCTTCCGTATGGAGCTTTTGGGAGCTAAGGTTGAGGCCGTGACAGATGGTTCGCGCGTGCTCAAGGATGCAGTTAATGCAGCCCTTCGTTCATGGGTAGCTAACATCGATGACACCCACTATATCCTTGGTTCTGCCTTGGGACCTCATCCATTCCCAGAAATCGTTCGTGACTTCCAAAGTGTCATCGGTCGAGAGGCTAAACAACAGTACCGTGACTTGACCGGTCAAGATTTGCCAGATGCCCTAGTAGCTTGTGTTGGTGGTGGTTCTAATGCTATCGGACTCTTCCATCCCTTTGTAGAAGATGAGTCAGTAGCCATGTATGGTGCTGAAGCAGCTGGACTTGGTGTAGATACAGAGCATCACGCAGCGACCTTGACTAAAGGCCGTCCAGGTGTTCTTCACGGTTCCCTCATGGATGTGCTCCAAGACGCCCATGGTCAAATTCTTGAAGCCTTCTCTATCTCAGCAGGTTTGGACTATCCAGGTATCGGTCCAGAACATTCTCACTACCACGATATCAAACGTGCCAGCTATGTTCCTGTGACTGACGAGGAAGCCTTGGAAGGATTCCAACTCTTGTCTCGTGTGGAAGGGATTATCCCAGCCTTGGAATCTAGCCATGCCATTGCCTTTGCGGTGAAATTGGCCAAAGAACTCGGACCAGAAAAGTCAATGATTGTCTGTCTATCAGGTCGTGGGGACAAGGATGTGGTCCAAGTCAAAGACCGCTTGGAAGCAGATGCAGCAAAGAAGGGAGAAGCTCATGCCTAAGACACTAACAGAAAAATTGAATGCTATCAAAGCAGCTGGAAAAGGAATTTTTGTTCCCTATATCATGGCTGGAGACCATGAGAAAGGCTTGGATGGTCTCGCTGAAACAATCCACTTTTTAGAAGATTTGGGTGTCTCAGCTATTGAAGTGGGTATTCCCTTTTCTGACCCTGTTGCAGATGGACCTGTTATCGAAGAAGCAGGCTTGCGCAGTTTAGCTCAGGGGACTTCGACCCAGGCTTTGGTTGAAAGCTTGAAAACCATTCAGACTGAGGTGCCACTTGTCATCATGACCTACTTTAACCCCCTCTTTCAGTACGGTGTGGAGAAATTTGTCAAAGATTTGGCAGATACAGCGGTCAAGGGCTTGATAATCCCAGACCTGCCTCATGAACATGCCAACTTTGTGGAGCCATTTTTGGCAGATACAGATATTGCATTGATTCCCCTAGTTAGCTTGACAACAGGACTTGAGCGTCAGAAAGAGTTGATTGAAGGGGCGGAGGGCTTTGTCTATGCCGTTGCCATCAATGGGGTGACAGGGAAATCAGGAAATTACCGTGCAGACTTGGACAAGCACTTGGCACAATTGCATCAAGTAGCTGACATTCCAGTCTTGACAGGTTTTGGTGTATCAAGTCAAGCCGATGTAGAACGCTTCAATGCGGTGTCAGATGGTGTTATCGTTGGTTCGAAAATTGTAAAAGCTCTCCACCAAGGAGAGCCGATTGAGGACTTTATCAAACAAGCAGTAGCTTACCAAAAATAATCAAACAAGTAGCAAGTAAGAGGAAAGGCACAAAAGGAAGTCTTTCCTTTTTCTTTTGAGGGTATAAGTTCATGAATGACAGTTGAATATTAGTTTGGGTATTGCTTATGAATGGTATCTATATAGTTGGTGAAATGTTTCAGGAAATGCTTAGGAGATATAACAGTGATGTATTTTCCAAAAGCAAGCAAGGTATTGTATCCCCAATCATTGTCGTTTAACGGATAAGTAATCTCGTAAATATCGCTATTAATAGGTTTTATGGCATTATAGCCTAAGAGTTCCACAAATCGATCAAGAACAATTTTCTGGACATGCAGGATGACAGGTACTTTGTTTTCATTCATCCAAGCACCACCATCATAGGGAAGTGGTGTAAAATGTCTTTTTGAAAAAGTATCGGAGAGAGTAAGTTCACTAATTCTAGCAACTTTAAAAACAGAAAAACGCGCTTTATCAGTATCGTAGGCATCCATATACCAACTCCGGTCCTTATAGACAATACGGTAAGGCTCACAATTTTTTTGACTCACCAGTCCTTGTGAATTAATATAGGAAAATTTTATTTTTACTCTACCTCTGATAGCTTCCAATAACTTAAAAATCAAAGTTCGTATTTCCAAGTTCCCTTGAGATAGAGATAAATCAATTTCGAAATCAGAGTATGTATTGGTAGCATTTAATTTCAATATAGCATTGAAAGTAGAGGCATCTTCCAATACTTGATAACGGCTTTTTAAACCAGATTCGATCGAAAGCCTCTCGGATTGGGTCAGGGGAGGTTTATCAGTTTGGAAGTCTTCCATAAGAAAAATGCCTCCATTTTTTCCTTTCATTACATAGAGAGGAATGCCTGCAAGAGATAAATCATCAATATCTCTCATAATAGTTCGTGTGCTGACTTTAAAAAGTTCTGATAATTCTTTAGCTGTTGTTTTTCGTTTATTTACTAAATGAGAAATAATCCCCATTTGACGGTCGATTTTCATAATTTTCTCCTTAAATATGACAGATAGTTGTCATATTACTTTTGTTATGATTATACCATAAAGAAAGGAGTTCATATAATGAAACATCAAACTAAACCATCGTTTACCTTAGTTGGCAAGAGTATTTTGATAGAAGGAACTACAGTTCATGAACATCACTATTCTAAAGAGAAAACGGCATTCTATAATCAGTTATTTAAAGAAGGAATGCTGGGAAAATTGATGCCCCATTCCATAGATAAAAGAGGCTATGCTTTGATAGTTCCTCATAAAGATGGTATACAATACTACGCAGGAGTTGCGGCAAATAATGTTGTGGCAGGTTACGAAAGCATTCTTGTCCCAGAGAAAGATTATTTAGTAAGCTCAGCCAGTGGTGATAAATCAAGACTCTTGTTTGACAAATTGGAGGATAACTTTTTTGAGGGAGGATATAGCTCGCTTTACAATGATGGAATTATCTTAGAAATACTTTTAAACGGTAATCCCATGGATGCAGAAGTTGAGCTTTGGGTTCCCAATTCAACAAACTAATAAGAACTGATAGAAAATTATTATAGTCGCAGCAAGTAAGAGGAAAGGCACAAAAGGAAGTCTTTCCTTTTTCTTTTGCAGGAGAAAGGCCAGAATCCCCGTCGCCGAAGCAAACTGAATCAAGATCAGCAACTCTGTCTCACTAAAGACGAGCGCACAAGAAGCCAGAAAGAGAAAATCCCCTGCGCCCATGCGAATATCGATAAAATGAGCCATGATTCCAAGGGCAAGGAAGAAGAACATAATCGGATTCCAACCACAGAAAGCCATGAGGATTAGATGGAACGTCAGCCAGACTAGTAAGGGATATTCCTGATGGCGAAAGTCGTAGATGCCCAAGGTCAAGCCAGCAGTGATTAGGATGACTTGACCAAAGGAAATCCAGCCCCATGACCAAGCCAGAAAAAGTAACCCCAAGCCTAACTCAAAAACAGCGTACAAGCCAGGATAGCGTGCCTTGCAGTAGCGACAGCGAAAGCGACCAATCACTTGAGAGATAATCGGAATCAAATCTAAGGGTCGCAAGCGAGTCTGACAGGAATCGCAGTGACTAGCTGGTCGAAGAATGGATTGCTCAGGATAACGGTCAATGACCAAACCCAAGAAAGAAGCGAGAATGCTCCCGACAAGAAAAAAATAAAGATCAATCATACTTATCTATTCGTAAAAAATAGGAGAAGTAGTATAATGGAGAAACACAGATAAGATGGTGAGGTCAAGATGATGATTCGTTTTGAAGAAAATGTGAGCACAGAGAATGCTCAGCTCTTATGCCAATGGTCCAACTCCCTTGGCAAATCCTTTCAAGAACAATGGATGGGACCAATGATTCCTTTTCCCTTAACAATTCAAATCTTGCAAGATTTGG
This sequence comes from Streptococcus oralis subsp. oralis, assembly GCF_002096595.1. Taxonomy (GTDB): domain Bacteria; phylum Bacillota; class Bacilli; order Lactobacillales; family Streptococcaceae; genus Streptococcus; species Streptococcus oralis_D. The sequence continues at coordinate 204,263 of NZ_NCUR01000008.1, read as the reverse complement.
AAGGAATCTTTTCAATCTTTGATGGACAAGAGTTTGTGGGGCTTATCCAGAAAATCAGGCTAGAAGAAAAAAATCTTCATATCGGGAGATTTTTTATCAACCCCCAGAAACAGGGACAAGGCTTAGGTAGCCAGGCTTTAAGGAAATTTGTTAGTTTGGCCTTTGAAAATGAAGACATAGATACTATTTCTCTAAATGTCTACGAGGCAAATCAAACAGCTTACAAGCTTTACCAAAAAGAAGGATTTGAAACCGTTCGAATGGTTGAAGTACCTAGACGAAAATACATCATGAAAAAGGGCAGATAGCAGTCACGTGGGACTAGAGTCCCAAGGATTTTCAAGGATAAAGAAGTCATCTTTCAAAGTTAGAAACAAGACTTCTATGATTTCTTAGATAGAGGAGATAAACATGTCGAGACCTAGAAAAATACGAATCTTGCTCGCTTCTGTACTTGCCTTAGTTGTTGGTATCACTCTTTATTTTCAGTATCAAAGCCACCAAGAACATATGCAATTAAAAACCTCCTTTGAAGAAAAGGACAATATAACTGTTTTACAACATTTAATGGATTCAGGAAAATATGCGTCTGACATGCGAAAAGCAAGCTATATTGTTCCTCCCGACGGTGCTATCCGCTTGGATGGAGGAATTGACTCCATAGGGATAAAAGGAGACATCGATTTGAAAATGTTGAATCCTAGTAGGGATGAAGTCTCGGTTTTATTTGAAACAATGGTAAATGAGGAACAAATAAATGCCTACTATATTTTAGATAATCAATTAACCCTAAAACGTAGTTATTATTCTCATATTAGGAATCAAAAAAAAGAAAGTGTGACGATATCTCAAGCCGAAGAAGAACGCCTATTAAAGGTTGTTCAAAAAGAGTTGAAAGATTTTCTAGATAAGATGTATCAGGCTTTGTATGGTTGATGTTGCTAGTGAGAAATGTATGCGAGACTCTGTTCAGAATGTCAACGAAGATGAGAAAGGAGGGACAAAATGTTTACAGAATTGCTCTTTATTGTCTCTTTTGTGTTACTTTTACGTTTGTTTAAAAGTAGGCGCTCACGAATGATTATAGGAGTCTTGTATAGTTTGCTGCTAGTTTGGTTTGTCTTTTCAGTTTTGAACTATGGCAAATACACTCTTCAACCAGGTCAATCTGTCAACTTAAGAGTAAATCCCAGAACACAAGATTTGGAATACTATTCACTCTTCATCTTGAAGAAAAACGATTCAAGTAAAATTAAATTAACTGGCTCTAGTGTTTGGAGTGAGAGTAATGGTGATGTTTACTATGAAGTAGAGGGACAAAAAATTATAAAAAGCCATGGTTTCGACAAGGAGGATGAAGAACTTCCAAACACCCAACCAGATATTTATTTAGAAAAAGATAGAGTTGTTGTGAGTTACCAAGGTGAAAAAGTATTTGATGCCACCAATAACAAACCCTACACGATCATCATTACCAATGTAGACAACCAACCAGCCCAATTTGAGGCTCAAGTGGTGGATAAATAAGTCAGTCTAGTAGTGTGCAAGCTTTTAAATTTTCTTTCTTTAAAAAGGGAGCTATTATTTTAAACAAGCAAAAAAGCCTTGAAACCAGAGCCTTTCCTGTTAAGAATCTCTTTTAACGAAAATTGGGAATCGTTTTTAGGGTCCTATATACAAAAAAGAGAACAGTAAATGTTCTCTCTTTGACTATTATTGTTATACGATAAATTAACTTTTAGTCTTATTTTTCGTCTTTGTGAAGCATGTTTTTAACACCTTCAATAGCGCCTTCGACAGCATCTTTAGCATCTTCAGCAACTTCTTTTACTTTAGAAACAACTTTTTCAGCTGCGCCTTCTTTTTCCATTTTTTCGTCGCCGATCATTTTGCCGACACCTTCTTTAATGGAACCTTTTGCTTGATTTAATTTTTCTTCTGTTGACATGATTCTGCCTCCTTTAAATTGATTGATTTAGACTAGATGAATTAGTGTACGCGAGCATTTTCCTTTGCTTCACCCTTAACGGCTTCAACACCTTCGCCTACTTTTTCTTGAACAGCAGCAACACCTGAACCGATCCCAGATTTCACTTTTTCAAATTGTTCTGAAGCAAATTCTCCTGTTGAAGAAGCCACGTCAGTTACTCGGTCTTGAAGGCTAACTGAATCTGCTTCATGCTGTTCCTTCGTTTTGATATCAACAACATTCACATTGACTTCAACAACTTCTAGATCAGTCATTTTTGTAACTTGTGATACCACAACATCTTTGATTTCCTTGTACAAAGCAGGGACATTCTTTTGGTATTCAACAACAATGTTCAAGTCAACTGCAACTTGTTCTTTCCCAACTTCAACATTGACACCATGAGTGACATTGTCTGTATTGATAATTTTTTCTGTTAGATTAGAGAAGAATCCTCCATCAACATCCAAAAGTCCAGGTACTTTTTCAAGTGAAAGACCAATGATTTTTTGGATTACTTTATTCTCATAAGTGAGTTCCCCTTTAACATCTTGAGAAACAACAGCAACATCTTTTTTTTCTACATTTTTATCTACGTTTGACATACGAGACTCCTTTATTTATTTAAATATTTTTCCTTAACATAGTATCCAGCAAATGCTCCTAAGCCTCCACAGATTAACACAAAGAGTGTTTTGAAAAAGCCAAAGGATAAGATAAAGCAAGCGAGAATGACACCTACTAAACCTGCAAGAATTGGATACTGATATTTTTTAAACCATTCCATTTTTACTTCCTTACTTTACACGACTAACAGTCTTTTTGGTCGTTTTTCGAGGTTCAACTTCTTTTACTTTAACTTCAAGTTTTACCTCACGTTCAATACCAAAGAACTGCTTTAATCCATGAGTTATTTCATTCTGAATGACTAGACATCGATTTGAGATGTTGTCTGAAGGAAGAATTTTACCTTCTACAGTAACGAAACATTTATTTTTGCGGCTATTTACATGGACCGTTGGTTCTTTCATCAACTGATGATCAATAACCAAACATCGAACAAAGCCTTCGATAGCTGAATTTTTTAGTTTTAATGTATCTTCTTGAGTTTCTAATTGAATCTCTAGATATTGTTTAGGATAAAAGAGTATCACTAACATTGAAATTAAAACTAAAACAGATAGGACAAGTGTCCCCCAAAAGACATATCTAGCAATCAGAAATTCAGCGTAGAGTTCTCTCCAACTAAATAAGTGGATTCCTAAATCACTGACCTGATGATAATCTATGAGAATAGGAAGGAAAATAGTCAAGATTAAGATACAGAAAATAAGTAACAATATTTTCTTTGATTTTGACATATTAAATCCTTTCAATTGAAAAGCTTTAAACCATAATTTTACCCGTCTACAGTATTCAAAATTATGGCTTATCACTTTTAATTTCTTATTAGGTAATGCTTATTTTTTACCAAATAGAAATGAAACGACTGCAACAACAATCACTGCACCAACGATTGACGGAATAATAGCCATTCCAGCCAATGAAGGTCCCCAGCTTCCGAGAAGAGATTGTCCTACAGATGAACCGATAAGCCCTGCAAAGATATTTGCAATTATTCCCATTGAACCACCTTTTTTAGTGATTGCACCTGCGGCGAGACCAATAAGACCTCCTACAATAATGGACCACAACATAGTGTATCCTCCTTTTCTATTTCTAAATCAAAGAATCAATTTCAGAAAATCAATTCCTTTGATTGAATTAATTATATAATATTTAAATATGGAAAGATAATAATTTGTCTTAAATTACGTATTATAAAAACACACCAAAGGTACAAATAAATAAGAAAAGATTGATGCTACTGGGTTTCTAAGGGATTAGACTAGTCTTTTGATGACAAGCAAAAGTCGTTGTAAGAGGATAAATGCACTCCATATGGTATAATTGCATGAAGATTGATAGACAATCGTTTAGTTTATTATAAAGAGAGAAAAGCTATTCATGAGAGATTTATTATCGAAAAAGAGTCACAGACAATTAGAATTATTAGAATTACTATTTGAAAACAAACGCTGGTTTCATATTTCGGAACTAGCAGAATTATTGCATTGTGCAGAACGTTCTGTAAAAGATGACTTGTCCCAGGTCAGGTCTTCCTTTCCTGACTTGATATTTCATTCCTCAACAAACGGCATCCGTATCATTAATACCGATGATAGTGATATTGAGATGGTCTATCATCATTTTTTTAAGCATTCAACCCACTTTTCAATTTTAGAATTTATCTTTTTTAATGAAGGATGTGATACTGATAGTATTTGCAAAGAGTTTTATATCAGTTCTTCCTCTCTTTACCGTATCATCCGTCATATTAATAAAATTATTAAGAAGCAATATCGTTTTGAAATTAGCCTCAATCCAGTTCGAATCACTGGAAATGAGATTGATATCCGTTACTTTTTTGCCCAGTATTTTTCAGAGAAATATTATTTCCTTGAATGGCCTTTTGAAGATTTTTCAGTAGAACCCTTGTGTAAGCTGTTGGCATTGGTCTATAAAGAAACTGCATTTCCTGTCAATTTCGCCACTCAACGAATGTTAAAGTTACTCCTCGTAACAAATTTATACCGAATAAAGTTTGGTCATTTCATGGAAGTTGAGAAAAATTCTTTTAACAACCAATTGTTGGAATCTTTCATGCAGGCAGAAGAAATCGAAGACATTGTAGCGAGCTTTGATTCTGAATATCATATCTCTCTGAATAAAGAAGTGATAGGTCAACTGTTTGTATCCTATTTTCAAAAAATGTTTTTCATAGATGAAGAAGTATTTCTCAACCATGCAAAAACAGACAGCTATGTAAAAAAATCGTATCAGTTATTGGGCGATCTAGTAGATCAGGTATCAAGAGAGTATAATCTCCAAGTAGACAATAGAGACAACCTGATTTGGCATCTGCATAATACAGCACATCTGCATCGCCAGGAATTATCGACAGAGTTTATCTTATTTGATCAAAAAGGCAATACAATCAAGAACTTTCAAAATATTTTCCCTCGCTTTGTTTCAGAGGTGAAGGAAGGGATTGAACATTATCTAGAGGCTTTGGATATGGATCGTAATTCAATGAAGGTCAATCATTTGTCTTATACTTTTATCACTCATAGCAAACACTTGGTGTTAAATCTTTTACAAAATCAACCTAAATTAAAGGTTTTGGTCATGAGTAATTTTGATCAGTATCATGCAAAATCAGTAGCAGAGACACTTTCTTACTATTGCAGTAACAATTTTGAACTGGAAGTTTGGAGTGAATTAGAGTTATCCCTTGATGCTCTAAAAGAATCACCTTATGACATCATTATTTCTAATTTTATTATTCCTCCTATTGAAAATAAGAGACTGATCTATTCCAATAATGTCAATACAGTCGCTCTCATCTCTTTGCTTAACGCAATGATGTTTATTCGATTAGACGAGTAACTAAGAATAACAAAAAAGCCTTGACTCCAAGGCTTTTCCTGTTGTATTTAAATGCCCTGCAAGCATTTTTAAGAAATCTTCATCTTGAAACTAACCAAAAATGTTGAAATATAAACGATTTTTGGAAGATACTTGGAATAATTTTGAATGTGATTATTTCAAAACGTGGCAAAAGTGGGGCAAATTATTTAGGATATAGAAAATAGATAAGTTTTGATATCATCTTTTTCTTGATAGTCGAGTCATAATAAAGTTAAGATATTGTGGACTTATTTTGAAACATCTCAATCTTATCATTGCAATAAGCGATTAAATCCTGAGATCTTTCAAAAGTATAACCTTTTTCAGAAACTGTTTTGACAGTTTTATCATCAAAATAGTAGCCTGTCAAACCAGTGACTTCTTCTGATAAGGTGAGGTAGTAGCCTGTTTTAATTCCCTCATCTAAATCTTTTGAAAAAGATTTCATCAGGCGTCCAAAGAGAGACTTTTTCGTTTTTTCATCACTAGAATCGTTCCCCAAATTGGTTGAAATCAAACCTGGATGGTAAGAATTGATGGTGATGTTTGAACCTCTTAAGAAGAACTCTCTGGCTAGATAGCGTGTCATCCAAATAGTGTAAAGTTTAGAATTATTATAGGCCAATCCGGGATTATAATTGTTCTCAAATCCAAAGTCTAAATCCTTGACCTTGGCAAAATGATGCATATAGGAGGAGGTATTAATGATACGACCGTCAGGCGCTTTTTCTAACAAGGGACCTAGCTTAGTTGTTAAAATATAGGGAACCAGAACAGATAACATAAAGGTCAACTCGACATTTTCAGCACTCGCTTTTCGTTCTTTTCCAGCATAAAGGCCTGCATTGTTAAACAAGACATCAATACTTTGAAATTCTCTCTTGATTTCCTCTACAAATCGATAAACATCATCTAATTTTGAAAAATCTGCAAGGTAGCTAGAAACTCTGCCTCTCAAGGAAACGGTCCTAACCTCTTGAAGCGCCAGCTCAAGTTTTTGAGGATTTCGACCATGGAGGATGACATGATGCCCTTCACTAGCCAATTTCTTTGCCAAATGTTTACCGATACCGTCAGTAGCACCTGTAATCAGAATAGTTTTGACCATCTTAGTCCTCCAAGAAAGCAATGACTTTTTTTGAAAACTCCTCTGCATATTGGAAGATCGAACCGTGACCAGCATTTGGATAGATGATCAGCTTACTATTTTCGATTTTTGCATGCATATCGTAAGAATTTTCCGTTGGAACCTGCATATCCTTGTCCCCGTTGACGATTAAGGTTGGTTGGATGATAAATTTTAGGTCGTCTTGCGAATCTTTCCCCCAACGTTTAATAGCTTTGAGTTGAGTTAGGAATCCTGATAGGTTCATATCTTTATCCGCAAATTCCTTTGTTCTCATACCCATTCGTCCTAGGACTTTCAAGGCTTCAATTTTCCCTTGATCATCATGATTATAGAAGATATAGCGTTTAGGATCGATGCGCTCGAGTCCAGCTTTAAACATATAACTAAAGGTTTTCCCTGTGACCTTATCGACCTCTTTTCCACCTCGAGGTCCTGTTCCAGCCAAAATCAAACGGTTCACTAGAGTAGGCTTGATTCGGATGATTTCTTGGGCAATCATACCTCCCATAGAAAGGCCAAGAAGATTGATTTTATCGTAACCAAGCGCTTTTACAAAGTCAATTGTCTGCTCAGCCATTCCAGGAATAGTCGGAGCAACTTTGCCCTGACTGGCTCCTACTCCAGGAAGATCGACTACAATGACATGGTGCTTTTCAGCAATCAAGTCTAAGAGTTTAGGATCCCAGTTATCGAGAGTTGCTGCCAAATGGACCAGCATCAGAAGAGGTAGTTTTGATTTGCCTTTACTAAGTTCGCGATAAGCGATTTTGTTCCCGTCGACCGTGATGTATTGATTTTTAGTTGTAAGATATGACATTGTGTTTTCCTTTTTATTTCTTAAAGCTGAGGACTGTTTTTCCACGTGAGCGACCATTAGCGACCTTGTCTAATGCGCTATTTACCTCTTCAAATGGATAAACTGTATCGATAGAGGGTTTGATTTCTAATTTACTAAAGAGGTCAGCTACCTCTTGTAATTGAGCGCCATTGCTTTCTACAAAGATAAAATGATAGTGGACGCCATATTTTTCCGCCATCTTATCAAATTTGCGACCTGCTAAGCCAAGAATCATCTGTTTCCATTTTGGTAGATTCATGCGTTTGGCAAAGGCACCGTTTGGCATGGCACGAAGGGAAACAAGATGACCACCTTTTTTCATGATAGACATTTGTTTTTCAGTTTCAGCCCCACCAAGTGTATCGAGGACATAATCAACCTGGCTAACAGTTTTTGTATAATCCTCTGTTTTGTAATCGATAAATCTATCTGCTCCTAGTTTCAGAACACGCTCAGCACTATCTCCAGCTCCATTGGTGATGACCTTCAAACCTTTGGCCTTGGCAATTGGAATGGCCATTCCACCGACACCACCAGTCCCACCAGAAATAAAGATCGTTTTCCCAGCTTGAGCGCCCATGAGTTCAAGAGCCTGTATAATGGTCAAGGCAGTAAGAGGAACAGAAGCAGCCTCCTCGTCTGATAGATAGTCTGGAACCTTGGCTAAGGCTTGGCTATCGACAGCTACGTATTCTGCAAAGGCGCCGATATGATCAAGTGGCAGACGGCCAAAGACACGGTCTCCTATCTGAAAGTTGTCAACTTGCTTGCCAATGCTTTCAACGATCCCACCGACCTCGTTACCTGCAGTTTGAGGAAGTTTGTAAGGAACAATCATCTTGACCTCACCACGAGAGATCATGTTATCGAGAGGATTAACACCGGCTGCGGTGACTTTCACCAATACTTGTTTGTCTGTAATACTTGGTTTAGCGATTTCTGTGATGTTCAGTGTGATATTGTTTTTGTTATAAGTAGTGTGTTGTGCGGCTTTCATGTGATTTCTCTTTTCTTTTTCTATATGATTTTATACCTGTATCTGATACAAGTATATGTTATTTCCAGTAAAAACTGACTTGTTATCAAATCAGTTTCGGACTTGTTTAGCTTGTTTATATAGATTGTCAATGACATCTTCTAAAGTTTGATTTGCTAATTCCTTCTCTAATTGAGATTCGGCACTAGCGAAAAGCGGTGAAACTGCTCCTTGGATATGTTTTCCAACAGGGCAATCAGGATTGCTATTTTGATGAACAGGGAATAAACTAATGTGATTGATTTCTTGAGTAGCATAGTAGATCTCTAGTAAAGTCATTTTCTTTGGAGACTTACTGAGTTGATAACCTGTTTTTCCTTGCTGGGAATGAATCAAATCTGCATTTTTCAATAAGGCAATCACTTTTCGAATGTAACTAGCGTTAGTCCCAACACTAATAGCTAGTGCTTGAGAACTTAAGGTTTCCTTGCTTTCACTAATCATTGTTAAGATATGCAAAGCAACTGAGAATTTTGTATCCATATGAATCCCTCTCTTAATAAACTTGTATCAGATACAAGAGCAAGTATAACATAAATTAAAAGAAAAGCAAGTCTTTTGTTTTAAATTTTAAAAAATTTTGAGTGCAATCAGATTAGAGCTGTCTGGGAAGGGTGTTCATAAAATTATACCGTTGATATCCATTAGTTGACCAAAAGTAGAACAGATACACAAAAAAGCCTTGATTCCAAGGCTTTTCCTGTTGTATGTAGATGCCCCCATGGATTTGGGAGACTATATCATCTTGAAAGTAATTAAAAAGTTGAAATTTAAGTGATTTTCGGAAGGTACTTTTAGGTATTTTCAATGTCATGATTTAAAAATGGGGCAAAAGTGGGGCAAAAACCATACAGATTCTAAACTGTATGGTTCTTTTTTTATCTAACCAAGAAAGGTTAAAACTTATTAAAACAAATGCAATCAACTGTTGAAAACTTTTTAGTCCGTGTAATATAAAAACAAGTAAAAAGTTGAACTATAGGGAATATTGTGTCATAATAGGTAATATATGAATAATTAATAGATTGGAAATAATGCTTTCTTACCTTAACAAGTTGAATTGGTTATACATTTTTTCGTCGCAATTGTGTCTATCTCTCGAGTTTAGCTAGTTTTTATAAGCTCTGGTTTCTAATCAATATAACAAATTTTAGAAGTGCATAAGACAAGATGGTGACATTACTACAGTCATTTCTAGTCACCATATGTTGCTGGCACAGGCTGTTTGTAGTGTTGGCTATTTACTAGTCAGTTTAATCGGAGTGTTTAATTTTTATTGTTGAAAGGTTTTTATATGGCGAAAATTCTATCTTTAGGTCTGACAGGTAAGAAATTACTTGCTCAGGGGTTCTTGTTTGTTCTGCTAGGTCTCATCTTGATGGTCACGGGGACTTGGTTGCCAGTAACAGTTATTCGCCTGGTTCTGTTTTTAGCTTGGATAGCAACGGTCTTAGATTTAGTATTACGTATTTTCAAAAAAAGTCAGTCAACGGACACCTTGGGAGTTGCACTGGTTAAATTGTTAGTGCTGGGATATTTGCTTGGCTCCAATCTTGCGACGGATGTGCCGATTTATATTTTGGCTCTTGTGATTGGAGTTTATCAGATTTTTCATGCTAGTATTAACCTTGTCACCTATGTTCTCTACCGCAAAAACAAAATTCGACCTCGTTTTCGTCTCTTACTAGATGGACTCGTACTAGTTTTTCTTGGTGGGACTAGTCTTTTGTCCTCTACAGGAAATTCTGTCTTTCAACTCTTTGTATTAGGGGCTTATTTTTTCCTTTATGGTGTGTCCAATATCCGTGATGGTTTCTTGTTTGAGGAGGAAATTGGGAAAAACCATCTCAAACGTCGTGTAAGAATTAGCTTACCTATTGTCCTAGCCGCTCTCATCCCTGCAAGTACTTTAGCAAAAATCAATAAATTCATGCAGGAAAATGCTGATGAGAGAGAGGATATCCATCTTGGAATGGTGAAGTCTGGTAAGACAGCGGAGCTTGAAATTTTTATTCATACAGCTGAGACCTCTCTGTTTTCGGCAATTGGTCATGTGGATATCTGCTATCAAGGCCGTGTTATTTCTTATGGCAACTATGATCCGTCTTCTGAGACCTTATTTGGCATGGTAGGAGATGGTGTCTTATATTTCTGTGATCGTGACAAGTACATTGACCTATGTAAACGTGAGAGTCAAAAAACGCTTTTTGGTTATGGGATAGATTTGACGCCTGAAATGGAAAAAGCAGTTCAGAAAAAGTTGGCTGAATTGAAACAACTGACAATTCCATGGGAGCCAAGTGCAGATAAAATCATGACAGGTGATGGTAAGGAAGACTACACCTACGCTTATAAAATCAGACACGAGACAGATGGGGAACTTTATAAATTTATCAAATCTAAGTTTAAATCCTACTTTGTCTTATCTACAAACTGTGTGCTCTTGGCTGATACCATAGTCGGTCAGGCTGGCACCGATATCCTCTCACCCAAAGGATTTATCGCTCCAGGAACTTACCAAGCCTACCTTGATCGAGAGTTTGAAAAACCAAATAGTATAGTCGTATCTAAACATGTTTATTAAGGAGAATTTATGAACTTAGTTAAAAAATATACTCCGTTAATCCTTTTTATAGGGCTGGTTGCTCTTGTAATTCTGAATGCATCGAGCTTTATATCAGGAGCAATCTCTCTCTTTGATGTAATATCAACCTTGATTTATGGTGCTGTTATTGCTTTTGTGCTTAATGTTCCTATGAAAAAAATTGAACAGTATTTAGTTAAATTGAAGGTAAAGGCAGAGTTGCGTCGTCCGATTGCCATGGTACTTGTTTTCCTAGCTCTTATCTTAATCGTGATTGCTCTTTTGGTTTTGGTGCTGCCAACCCTAGCTCAGACTATTAGTCAGCTGGGAACAGTCCTTTCAACAGTCCTGACTCAACTTAGGAAATTGCTAGACAGCTCGGAATTTGTAACCAAAGACATGCTGTCAACTATCGTATCAGGAATTCAGGGACAGTCTAGCTCTATTAGTCAAGCTTTGATAACCTTCTTATCCGGTCTGACTAGTAATATAGGAAATATTTTTTCAAGTATAATGAATGCCTTTCTGATTATAGTATTTACCTTTTCATTTTTATCCAGTAAGGAACATCTGGCAGCGATGACGAGTCGACTTCTAAAAGTTATATTTCCAGAGAAAGTGGTGACAAAGTTAACTTGCATTGGACAAGTAGCACTAGAGACTTATGACCAATTTTTGATGAGTCAGCTGATTGAAGCAGTCATCATAGGAGTTATGATAGCGGTTGGTTACAGCGTGTTTGGGATACCCTATGGAGTAATGACAGGTATCTTTGCAGGAGTGCTATCGTTCATTCCTTATGTAGGGCCTATGATTGCTTGTGTTGTGGGAGCGATTTTTATCTTCACAGTGAGTCCTACTCAAGCCTTACTTTCTCTTCTTCTATATCAAATCATACAACTGATTGAGGGAAATCTTATCTATCCCAAAGTTGTGGGTCAATCTATTGGCTTACCAGCCCTTTTCACGCTTGCGGCTGCTAGTATCGGAGGGAATCTTTTCGGACTACTTGGAATGATATTCTTTACCCCCGTATTTGCTGTTATCTATCGACTGGTTAAAGAATTTGTCGTTGCAAAGGAAAATCAGGTAGATTAAGAAAAACTAAATTTAATAAGATATACTGAGAAGAGAGTGAGAGATTCTCTTCTCTTTTATTTTTAAATACTTTTCTACAAAAAGCTATTAGACGTTAAAAAAAGCCTTGGTTTCAAGGCTTATTTCTGTTGATTTAGATGTGCCCCCTGCAGGGCTCGAACCTGCGACCCATAGATTAAGAGTCTACTGCTCTACCAACTGATCTAAGAAGGCAAATAAAAAGCTGAGAATGTAACTTCCCAGCTTTTTTAATATGCCCAAAATGGCAGCTAGATTATTTACGAAAGGCATCAAGGATATAGGTGAAACCAACAATTAAAAATGCAAAGGCAACGACATAAACGACAAAGACACTTGTAGCTACTGGATTGAACAAAATCACTAGACCTAGTAAAAATGCAAGCAACGCTATCCACATGATATGGTTGCCAATAATAGGGAAAATCAATCCCAGACGATTGCCTTTAAAGAAAGCTATAATGGCTTCTACAATTAACCAAATTCCTAAAATAGTTGGAATGACAACTGGCAGCGTCACAAAGCCATAGGCAACGAGGTAAAGAGCTAAGAGAAGATTAACAATCCCTTGGAAAAGATGAGCTGGTGAGCGAAGCTCTTTTGGTACAGAGAAATAGCCTAAAATAGCTGCTATAGAAGAAACCAGTAAACCAAATGCAATCCACCAGCTGTAAGCAACAAGATTAGCTACTGGGTTTGTAAATAGGAAAAGTCCTAAAAGGACAAAAACAACTCCTGCAAGGAATAGCAGTAAACGATTAGAAAATTTCATTTCAATACCCCCTATATAGTCCTATATAGTATAGTATAGTTTGATAATAAAAATATTATACACCTTTTTAGAGGAAATGTCAATAAACAAAATGGAAAATTTGGAAGTTTCAGTCTGATTTATGAAAAGAAAATCAGTTTTTATTATTTTGAAAATAAAAAGAGAAGATAAAATTTGTCTTCTCTACATGAAAATATTGTATGGAATCAAAGCAAAAGTAACTGGCTTTACACTATTTGTTAAGATGTAATTTGATTCAAAAAGAAAAGATAGATTTAAAATGTGGGACAAATGATGGGGTAAATCAGTTATAGACAAGCAAAAAAAGCCTTGATTTACAAGGCTTTTTCCTGTTGTATTTAGATGCCCCCTACAGGGATCGAACCTGTGACCCACGGATTAAGAGTCCGCTGCTCTGCCAGCTGAGCTAAGGAGGCAAAGAAAAAAGCTGTATTGGTGCCGAAACTTCACGGTTTGTATTGAACCCGCGCAATTAAGCAGGTGGGCAACTCGCTCTAACTGAAGCTGTTTCCGTGTGAGACGGCCTACATGCTGTTAGAAGACTTTTGTTTCCCTAAAAATACAAAAAATAGTCGGTCAACACTTAAGTGTGAAGTCGTACACCACAGCGTTTCTATATTTATATGATACCACTTTTTTAAAAAAATTCAAGAGGAAAATTTATTTTTTTGAAAAGGATTTCACAAGTTCCGTAATTTATCAATGGTTTCCTTGCGTTGCGCCAAGGCCCGTTCGTACTTGCCAGTATCTTCTGGAGTGAAGTAGTGCTGGTCTTTGATTTTTTCTGGCAGATAGTCTTGCTTGACCCAGTTTCCAGGATAGTTGTGTGGATAGAGATAGTCTTGCGCATTCCCTAGTTCCTTGCTTCCACTGTAATGACCATCACGTAGATGTCGTGGAATAGGCAAATGCCCGGATGTTTTGAGATCAGCAAGAGCCTTGTCCATAGCCACATAGGCTGAGTTGGACTTGGGAGAAAGGGCCAAATCAATGACGACATTGGCAATGAGAATGCGAGCTTCTGGGAAACCAATCCTTTGTGCGGCATCTAGAGCAGTTACGGTATGGATCTGCGCTTCAGGATTGGCCAAACCAATATCCTCATAGGCAATCACAGTCAAACGACGGGCGAGGCTAGGCAGATCCCCAGCTTCAATCAAGCGGGCTGCGTAATGAAGACTGGCATCCACATCTGAGCCGCGGATGGATTTTTGAAGGGCAGAAAGGACATCATAGTGCCCATCCCCATCCTTGTCCATGGTAATGTAACTCCTCTGCAAGCTATTTTCCATGATATCAAGCGTGATATGGCGGATGCCCTTGTTATTCTCAGAGGTAGAGAGAACAGCCAAATCTAGTGAATTAAAGGCAGAACGCAGGTCTCCATTGGTAGAGGTTGCGATGAAATCCAGCGCATCCCCATCTAGCTCAACTGGGAAGTCAAAACCGCGCTCAGGATTAGTGAGAGCGATCTGAATCGCTTCTTTGACGTCTTGGTTAGACAGAGGTTCCAGTTCAAAAATCTGAACCCGGCTACGGATGGCAGGAGTGACAGAAAAGAAGGGATTTTCAGTCGTTGCGCCAATCATGATAACCAGACCACTTTCCAAAAGTGGCAGAAGAAAGTCTTGCTTGGTCTTATCAAGACGATGAATCTCGTCCAGTAACAGAACTAATCCTCCAGAGAATTTAGCCTCTTCAGCGATTTCTTGGAGTCGCTTTTTACTATCCACTGTCGCGTTAAAGGTCCGAAAGGCATACTTGGTCGTTCCAGCGATGGCAGAGGCGATACTGGTCTTGCCGATTCCTGGAGGTCCATAGAGAATCATGGAGGACAGACGATTGGCTTCCACCATGCGACGGATAATTTTTCCAGGTCCGACCAGATGCTCCTGACCGATGACCTGGTCGATGGTTTTTGGGCGCATGCGAAGCGCGAGATTGTCTGGCATAGCAGTCCTTTCTAACATGGATTTTCTGATGTATATGTGGTAAGATGGTAGTATCTATTTTAGCATATTTCCGAGCAATCGGGGCGATTAAAGAGTCGCATAGAAAGAGGACAAAATGGCAACATACGGATTTTTAGATGTTTTAGAGGAAGAATTGGAGAAGAACTTTCCCTTTGACTTTGAGATTAGTTGGGACAAGCGCAACCATGCGGTAGAAGTGAGTTTTCTACTAGAGGCACAAAATGCTGCAGGTGTGGAGATGGTGGATGAGGACGGAGAGGTTTCGTCAGACGATATCCTCTTTGAGGAAGCGGTACTCTTTTACAATCCTGCCAAGTCAAAAGTCAATGAAGAAGATTATTTGACTGTCCTCCCTTATCTGCCTAAAAAAGGATTTTCTCGTGAGTTTTTAGCTTATTTTGCCCTTTTCCTTAAAGATACTGCCGAGGTTGGGCTGGATGCCCTTATGGACTTTTTGGAAGACCCAGAAGCAGAAGAATTCGTCATGGAATGGAACCAAGAAGTCTTTGAAGAAGGAAAAGTCGGCTTGGAAGAAGGAGAGTTTTATCCTTATCCGAGATATTAGGAACTAGCGAGGAAGTATATGAAGAAAATAGTCTTGTCTTGTATTTCCGGTCTGTCCATTGTTTTTTTAATGCTGGGATTTGTTTTTGGGACGATTGCCTTTAAAGAGTTAGATTTTTCTTTAGTCTTTATTCCAGGCTACCTATTTACTTTTTTCAGCATTTATCTGATCTTTATTCTTCATGAGCTGGGGCACGCATTTTGTGGTTATCTGACAGGCTATCGACTGGTGGCTTTTGGATTAGGAAACTTTCTTTTGACCAAAAAGTCAGGCAGGTTTCATCTGAGTCGAACAGCCGTTCTGAAAAATGTTGGTGCTCAGTATATTGGATTGAAAGAAGATGAAAGCGACCAAAGAGTCATCCTGATGCTTGCAGGAGGCTTGATGGTTCATCTTGGCTTGATTTTATTGGCGCTATTGTATGGAATTTTGACAGCTAACTGGTATTTTGCAGCTACTTGGGTTTGTCTAAATCTATCTTTTCTTCTCATCAATGCAAAGCCAGTTGGGATTACCGATGGAGCGAAAATCTGGGAATTGCTACAACAGCCTGAAAATAGGAAATACGCTTACTCGGTGTTGAGGCATTCTGCCCAGACCTTGCTAGCTCCTCAAGAATATGATTTGAAAGACTTTATCATTCCTGTTGATGAGGATGCAAGAGGGAGTTTTGCAGAAAGCATTCAGATTTTCCAGGGACTAGTTTTCATATTCGATGGTCAGATAGAGACTGCCAAAAAACACTTTCAGTCTTTATTAGATAAAACAGACAATCCGATGTCTCAAACTCTTTCCCAATTATACCTTCTTCAAATTGCCTTGCTGGAAGGAGATCATGAGAAAGCGGAGGAGTATGCAAGCAATCGAGGAGTCAAGTCCTTCTTATCTCTAAAAATGACAGATACGCAGATAATGCAAGCCTGGTATCAATTTCTGGTAAAGAAAGATATGGATCAGACTGACAAGGCTATAAAAATTGCTAGAAAAAACATGGTGACCAGCCGTTTGGTGCGGGATGAGAAACGTTATTATGAAAGCTGGTTAGCAGAGTTGGAGAAAGAATTAGCTGAAGGAGTTTGATATGGAAATAGAAATTTCTGATTTCACAGGTTGCAAAATTGCCCTCTTTTGTGAGGATAGGATTTTAACTATCTTACGCGATGACAAGCCCAGCATTCCTTGGCCCAATATGTGGGAGTTACCAGGTGGTGGCCGTGAGGGGAATGAAAGTCCTTTTGAGTGCGCGGCGCGTGAAGTTTACGAAGAACTAGGAATTCATCTGACTGAGGATTGTCTGCTTTGGAGTAAGGTTTACCCAAGTATGCTTTTTGAGGGAAAAGAATCCGTCTTTCTAGTTGGCAAGTTAAGGCAGGAACAGTTTGATAGTATCGTCTTTGGCGATGAGGGACAGGGCTACAAACTGATGAGTATTGAGGAGTTTCTTAGCTCAGATAAGGTTGTGCCCCAGTTGCAGGACAGGGTGAGGGATTATTTGGAGGAGAATTATGATAACACTTGAGAGATCAAGGGCGGAAGATTTAGAAACGATTATTGCCATTCAAAGAGCCAGTTTTAAGGCGGTTTATGAGAAATACCAAGATGAGTATGATCCTTATCTGGAGGACCGCGAACGAATCAAGTGGAAACTGGTAGAACGTCCTAATAGCTATTATTACTTTGTGAAAGAAGATGAAGAAAAGATTGGTTTTTTACGAATTCAGACCAATGAAGAGTTGACGGAGGCTTGGTTGGGAACGGCAGCGATTTTACCCCAGTATCAAGGAAAAGGTTATGGTTCTGAGGGATTGAGATTGCTGGAAAAGGAATTTTCGACTATTAAACAGTGGGATTTGTGTACGGTATTACAGGATGCGGGCATGGTCGCTTTTTATGAGAAAAATGGCTACTGCCAAACCCATATCGAACCTGAAAAAGAAGGTATGGATATGGTCTACATGAAAAAAATGATTGACAAATAGAAAGGATGGTTCGGTTACATTTCTAAACTGAACCCGCCCTAAACACTGTGCCAAAAAGATAAACTTCTCATAGACACAAGCGTCTTCAGAGAGTTTCCTATTTTGGCTTTGTGTTTTACGGGCTTGGTATCTTAATGATGGAAACATGGCAAGAGTTAAAAGTTACAGTTAAGCGTGAGGGAGAGGAATTGGTTTCCAATCTCTTGATTGAGCTGGGGGCGCAAGGTGTTGCGATCGAGGACAGTATGGACTATGTGGGGAATGTGGATCGATTTGGTGAGATATTCCCAGAGGTCGAGCAGCAAGAAGAAATCGTGGTGACAGCCTATTATCCCGAAACAGTTGATGTAGTAGCAGTTGAGGCGGATTTGCAGGCTCGTCTCCTAGAATTAACTGAGTTTATGGATTTGGGTGAGGTCAAGATGGGCACGATAGCCTTGGCTGAGGAAGACTGGGCTGACAACTGGAAGAAATACTATGAGCCAGCTCGTATCACTCATGACTTGACCATCGTACCGTCATGGACGGACTATGAGGCGACTGCGGGAGAAAAGATTATCAAGCTAGATCCTGGTATGGCCTTCGGAACTGGAACGCATCCAACCACTAAGATGAGCCTCTTTGCTTTGGAGCAGGTTCTTCGTGGTGGCGAAACGGTGCTGGATGTGGGGACAGGTTCAGGTGTCCTCTCCATTGCTAGCTCGCTACTTGGTGCTAAGGAAATCTTCGCCTACGACCTAGATGATGTGGCAGTTCGAGTCGCTCAGGAAAATATTGAGCTCAACCCTGGTATGGAAAACATCCATGTAGCGGCAGGTGATTTGCTCAAGGGTGTGGAGATTGAGGCAGATGTGATTGTGGCTAATATCTTGGCGGATATTCTCATTCATCTGACGGATGATGCTTATCGCTTGGTCAAGGATGAAGGTTACCTGATAATGAGTGGGATTATCAAGGACAAGTGGGACATGGTGCGCGACTCGGCTGAGTCAGCTGGATTTTTCCTTGAAACCCACATGATTCAAGGGGAATGGAATGCCTGCGTCTTTAAGAAGACCAAGGATATTTCAGGTGTGATTGGAGGCTAGCATGCAGCAGTATTTTGTCAAGGGTATTGCTACCTCGCCAGTCACCATTGAGGACAAGGAAACCAGCAAGCACATGTTTCAGGTCATGCGGCTGAAAGAAGATGATGAAGTTACCTTTGTCTTTGAGGATGGTATCAAGCGTTTGGCGCGCGTGTTAAATGTTGAAGCCCGTCAGTTTGAATTGCTCGAAGAATTAGCTGACAATGTAGAACTGCCAGTCCAAGTGACCATTGCATCAGGATTTCCCAAGGGAGACAAGCTAGAGTTCATCACTCAAAAAGTGACGGAGCTGGGAGCCAGTCAAATCTGGGCCTTCCCTGCCGACTGGTCCGTTGCCAAGTGGGATGGCAAGAAACTAGGCAAGAAAGTCGAAAAACTAGAAAAAATCGCCCTTGGAGCAGCAGAGCAAAGCAAGCGAAATCTGGTCCCAAGTATTCAGCTTTTCGAGAAAAAAGCAGATTTTCTAGCTCAGCTGGACCAGTTTGACTCTATCGTAGTAGCCTATGAAGAGTCAGCTAAAGAAGGAGAAGCCGCTGCTCTCTTACAAGCAATCACTGGTCTTAAAAAAGGAGCCAAATTGCTCTTTATCTTTGGTCCGGAAGGCGGTCTGTCACCAGCAGAAATCGAAAGTTTTGAAACTAAAGGAGCCGTCTTGGCAGGCCTAGGACCTCGCATCTTGCGAGCAGAAACAGCCCCGCTTTATGCCTTATCAGCCCTTAGTGTTTTATTAGAATTAGAGAAATAAGAGGAAGAAAATGGAACAAAAACACCGTTCAGAATTTCCAGAGAAGGAACTTTGGGATTTAACAGCCCTATACCAAGACCGTGAGGATTTCTTGCGTGCAATCGAGAAAGCGCGCGAAGACATCAACCAATTTAGCCGTGACTACAAGGGTAATCTTCACACTTTTGAGGATTTTGAAAAGGCCTTTGCGGAATTGGAACAAATCTATATCCAGATGAGCCATATTGGCAATTATGCCTTTATGCCTCAGACGACAGACTATAGCAATGAAGATTTTGCCAATATTGCCCAAGCTGGGATGGAATTTGAAACAGACGCCAGCGTAGCCTTGACCTTCTTTGACGACGCCTTGGTGGCAGCAGACGAGGAAGTCTTGGACCGTTTGGGTGAACTGCCCCACTTAACGGCAGCCATTCGTCAGGCCAAAATCAAAAAAGCCCACTACCTAGGGGCTGATGTGGAGAAGGCCTTGACAAATCTGGGTGAAGTTTTCTACAGCCCACAGGATATTTACACCAAGATGCGAGCTGGGGACTTTGAAATGGCTGACTTTGAAGCCCATGGCAAAACCTACAAAAACAGCTTTGTGACCTATGAAAATTTCTACCAAAACCACGAGGACGCTGAGGTTCGTGAGAAATCTTTCCGCTCCTTCTCAGAGGGACTTCGTAAGCACCAAAATACAGCTGCGGCAGCCTATTTAGCCCAAGTTAAGTCGGAAAAACTCTTGGCCGATATGAAGGGCTACGACTCAGTCTTTGATTATCTTCTGGCTGAGCAAGAAGTGGACCGTTCCATGTTTGACCGTCAGATTGACCTCATCATGAAGGATTTTGCGCCAGTTGCTCAGAGATACCTCAAGCATGTTGCCAAGGTCAATGGTCTTGAAAAGATGACCTTTGCAGACTGGAAATTGGACTTGGATAGCGCTCTTAATCCTGAAGTGACTATTGATGACGCCTATGATTTGGTCATGAAGTCAGTAGAACCTTTGGGACAAGAATATTGTCAGGAAGTTGCTCGTTATCAAGAGGAACGATGGGTGGACTTTGCTGCTAATAGTGGCAAGGATTCTGGTGGTTATGCGGCGGATCCATATCGCGTGCACCCTTATGTCCTCATGAGCTGGACTGGTCGTTTGAGTGATGTCTATACCTTGATTCATGAAATTGGGCATTCTGGTCAATTTATCTTTTCAGATAATCACCAAAGTTACTTCAATGCCCACATGTCGACCTACTACGTTGAAGCGCCGTCAACCTTCAATGAATTGCTTTTAAGTGATTATTTGGAACATCAGTCTGACGATCCTCGTCAAAAACGCTTTGCTCTTGCGCACCGTTTGACAGACACCTACTTCCATAACTTTATTACCCACCTCTTGGAAGCAGCCTTCCAGCGCAAGGTTTATACATTGATTGAAGAAGGAGAAACCTTCGGAGCAAGCAAACTTAACAGCATTATGAAGGAAGTCTTGACGGACTTCTGGGGAGATGCTATTGAAATTGATGACGATGCGGCACTGACTTGGATGCGCCAGGCCCACTACTACATGGGTTTGTATAGCTACACCTACTCAGCCGGACTTGTCATCTCGACTGCAGGTTATCTCCATCTGAAACATTCGGAAACTGGTGCTGAAGACTGGCTCAAACTCCTCAAATCAGGAGGTAGCAAGACACCGCTTGAGTCAGCAATGATCATAGGAGCAGATATTTCAACGGATAAACCACTTCGTGATACGATTCAGTTCTTGTCTGATACGGTTGATCAGATTATCGCTTACAGTGCTCAGTTAGGAGAGTAAGGGTATCCAGTGTCGGATTTAAGACGGTTTATCGATAAGATGAATACACAAAAATCACCTGTTTTAGGTGATTTTTTCATGCTTTAAAGATTTATTCAAATTTTCCTTTATTGGCTTCATTTGAAGCCTTCATGCTAATTTGTAAAAGGTTGGCGAGATTTTCATTATCAAGGCTAGCTTCTCCATTATTATCCACTTTTATGGCGAGGTAATGAGTGTTGCGATCAAGATAATCCATTCCCTCTAAATCGACATAGTTATTTGCTTTAAAATCAAGCGCCGCTAATTGATAAACAAATCGAATATTTAGAGCTTTAGCATAGTCTGTTTCAAGAACCTTTTGTTGTTCTTCTACCAGTCCTTGAAAGAATTCGAGATTGTCTGTGTGATAGGATGCTTTGACTTCATATTGGTAAGTATCTACAGCTGGGGATATAAATTTCAAATAAACCAAGTCGCCTTCTACCTTATAGTCCTCAAGAGTATAGGCACCTGCTTTTCCTAATGCATTGGTGTTGACCTTGAAAAACATTGGTGCATAAATTTTCAGAGGATATTTTTCTCCCTTATACTCAAAGATGGTATCATTTGAAAAATTCGGACGGATTTTAGTTAACTCAGGGACTAAATATTCGTTCCAAATCTTATCAAATAACTCTTCTTGATTGCTAGCACTCGCTGATTTCACAACTAGGTCAAAATTTTCTTGATTGACAAAGACAGCATCCACTAATTTGAGGGCTGTTTGAACCTTAGGATCCGAAATTTCCTTTTTCTTTTTTTCAAGATTCTCAGCCGCCTCTTTCGTGCGATCTAAAGTTTTATTAAATTGACTGCCACTGTTGGTTTCAACAAAGGTTCTCTCATAGTTGGTAGGTTCAACTTTGGCATTCCAGTCAAATGAAGCGGCAGGACCAGTTACATCTTTCTTATGGTAGGTTGCTGTCTCTGTATTTGTAGTACCTTCTGTATTGCTTGTAGCAGTGGTTGATGGTTTAGATGAACAGGCGACGAGGCCAAATGCTAAAATTGTTGCAGTGGTTAGAATATAAACTCTAAACTTTTTTCTCATGGTAGTCTCCTTTGCCAAAAACATTTATTGTATATTATCAATTATACCATTCTCTTCATTCTTTTGCATGAATTACTAGAAAAGGTATGATTGAGGGATGTATTCTTTTAAGCAAGTATTTGAAAGCTTCTGACATTCTTGAAGGATAAGCAGAAAAAGAGTTTTATTATTTTCTCTTGTAGTAGTCTTTTTTAGAATTCTAATGGGCTTTCTACAAAAACTTTCCAGTCAATTTTCTTGAAACCCTTTCCTTCTTCTGATAGACTAATACATAGTTTGAAAAAAGGAGACTTATCATGAAAAAATTTGTTGCTGAATTAATCGGTACATTTATGCTTGTGTTCATTGGAACAGGAGCTGTTGTTTTTGGAAATGGTCTTAATGGCCTTGGACACCTTGGAATTGCTTTTGCCTTTGGTTTGGCAATTGTAGTTGCAGCTTTCTCAATCGGAACTGTTTCAGGTGCTCACTTGAACCCAGCTGTTTCGATCGCTATGTTTGTAAACAAACGTTTGTCATCTTCAGAACTCGTAAACTACATCCTTGGACAAGTAGTTGGAGCTTTCCTTGCGTCAGCTGCAGTATTCTTCCTCTTGTCTAACTCAGGCATGTCAACTGCTAGTCTTGGTGAAAATGCCTTGGCAAACGGTGTCACTGTCTTTGGTGGATTCTTGTTTGAAGTCATCGCAACTTTCTTGTTTGTCCTAGTTATCATGACTGTAACATCAGAAAGCAAGGGAAATGGTGCGATTGCTGGTTTAGTAATCGGTTTGTCCTTGATGGCCATGATCCTTGTTGGATTGAACATTACTGGCCTTTCAGTAAACCCAGCTCGTAGCTTGGCACCTGCTGTCTTGGTAGGTGGCGCAGCCCTTCAACAAGTATGGATTTTCATCCTTGCGCCAATCGTTGGTGGCGTTCTTGCAGCCCTTGTTGCAAAAAACTGCCTTGGAACAGAAGAATAAGAAATGAAAAATGAGTCCTGTTCTCAGTTTGAGGAACAGGGCTTTTTCTATGCAAACAAAAAAGCACTCCCTTTTGGAATGGGAGTGTTTCGTGATTAGTTCAATTCAGCAACGATGGCCTTGATTTGTTCTGCAGTGTGTACTCCAGCAACTTGTTTCACCACTTGGCCGTCTTTTTTGAAGAGAAGAGTTGGGATAGACATGATTCCAAAAGCACGAGCTGTGTTTGGATTTTCATCAACGTCCATTTTAACGATTTTCAAGACATCTTCTGAAAGTTCTTCAGACAATTTATCCAAGATTGGACCTTGCATACGACATGGACCACACCAAGTTGCCCAGAAGTCTACCAAGACCAAACCGTCTTTTGTTTCTTGTTCAAATGTTGCATCTGTAATTGCTTTTGCCATTGTATTTCTCCTTTTTTAGTTATATTGGCTTAAATCTTGTTTCATGAGATAGAAGAAAACATCTCCATAAGTCCCATGGTAGTCCAAATCATGACCATTGTAGGTTAATTTTTGGACAGTATAGTAATCAGCAACGCCGATGAGGCAGGCGTGTTGAGAACGTTCAAAGTCTTGGTAAGACTCGAAAGTCATGGTTCTCTCTTGCTTACTGGCGTCTAGATAAGTAATTTCGATCATATAAAACTCCTTTGTTCGATCTTGACTTTATTGTACTCCTTGAAAAGAGGAATGTCAAGAAAAATGATTGCGCACGCAACTTTTTTAAAAAATCTGATTAAGAAATGAAATCAAGACTCGTTTCCAGTCTTTCTTCGACGGCTTTTTGCAGGTAAGCTAGGGTGGTTTGTCCCTCGTCAGTCAGGCAGATAAAACTAGCCCGTCTATCCTGATCGCAACATCTGCGACTAAGCAAACCGCAGTTTTTCTCTTCTAATCGTGCCACCATTCGAGAAACAGCGCTCGGACTGAGATGGAGTTTATCGGGTAAATCAATCTGTCGTAAGGATTTTTCATCGGCTAGATCCAAATAGTAGAGCAGGTAAAACTCTTTCAAGTTCAGCCTTTGTTCACTCTGCTGGGCAATAGTTTCTTCCAACAAGGCTTCCATTTCTTTTTGATGGCGGTTGTAGTCAAACCATTTTTCTAAGTAGGTCATTGCTTTCTCCTTTCTTTTCAAAGTAAAAATCA
The DNA here is from genome assembly GCF_002096595.1 of Streptococcus oralis subsp. oralis. Lineage (GTDB taxonomy): Bacteria > Bacillota > Bacilli > Lactobacillales > Streptococcaceae > Streptococcus > Streptococcus oralis_D. Next base: position 179,937 of record NZ_NCUR01000008.1, on the reverse strand, counting down.
CAAAGTCATTAGTGACTGTTTCTGCAATACAAGATGATTGCGCATGCAATGATTATACTACTTTTAACTAATCCGTGCAAGAGAGAAGAATTGCAATATTTCCTTGAAATTTTCTGAAAAAAGAGTAAACTGGTATGCAAGAAGTCTATTTCGTGGAGTTTAGAATGAAATTATATGTTCAATTAATGATTCTCTTTGTGATTTCATTGATCGGTGAGGGAATTTCTAGTTTCTTTCATCTGCCTATCCCAGGCAGTATTATCGGTTTGATTATTCTCTTTCTAGCCTTACAGTTCAAGTGGCTGAGAACCAGACATGTCAACATGGTGGGGAATTTCTTGCTGGCCAATATGACTATTCTCTTTTTGCCACCAGCAGTGGGAATAATGGAGAAGTTTGATGTGATTGCTCCCTATCTCCTGCCCATCGTTTTGATTGTCTTTTTTGCAGCTGTCATCAATATTATCCTCATAGCCGTGGTAGTTCAGTTCATTAAGAGACGATTTGAGGGAGATTATGAGAAAGGAGATGCCAAATGAGTGAATTTGTTTCCAATCCCCTGTTTGGGCTTGCCCTGTCTATCCTTGCTTATCTAGTGGGGATGCTGATTTACAGACGTTTTCCCCATCCATTGACAACGCCCTTGCTTTTGTCGGCTGTTTTCATTATCATTTTTCTAAAGCTGACGGGGATTTCTTACCAAGATTACTACCAAGGTGGGGTTTATCTGAACAATTTGATTGTTCCGTCAACAGTGGCTTTAGGGATTCCGCTTTATAAGAGTTTTCACTTGATGAAGCACCATGCTCGCAGTATTCTCTTTGGTAGTCTGTTAGCAGTAGTTGTCAATACTTGCTTTACTGCCATAGTAGCGAAAATATTTGGCATGGACTTTTTCCTAGCTATTTCTCTCTTTCCCAAGTCAGTGACAACCGCTATGGCAGTGGGGATTACAGAAAAATTGCAAGGTTTGACGACTGTGACCTTGGTCGTCGTAGTGGCCACTGGCATTTTGACCAGTGTGATCGGACCAACCCTTTTGAAATGGTTGAAGATCGATGACCCAGTGGCTGTGGGACTTTCTCTTGGAGGAACAGGTCATGCTGTCGGAACGGGAACCGCCTTTCGATACGGATCGGTAGCAGGAGCCATGGGTGGCTTGGCTATCGGTGTCACTGGTATTCTCTACGTCTTTGTCAGCCCCATCGTAGCCAGTTTGATATTGAGTTAAAAAGCAAGGAAGCTGAGTTCCTTGCTTTTTTCCAATTTTATTTTGTAAGGATTTACTTTTCTTTGCTTAAATGAATGACTTGGTCGTAGCGTTTTAAGTCCTCGTCTGTATAATGGTGAATGACTTCAATGACTGTCTGAGGTAGCGAGAAGAGGAGGTCGCTAATCTTTTTGCTATTCTCTAAGTCAAGATTGGCCTTAATCTCATCAGCCAAGATGAGTTGGCTGTCGTGATAGAGCGCGCGAGCGATTTCGAGTCGTTGTTTCTCGCCACCAGACAGGCTATCGTTGCTAAGAGTTCGATTTTTCAAATGTTCTAAACCAGTTGTCTTGAGGATATGATTCAACCTTTCTTGCTTTTTAGTCATTCCTAGAAGGATATTGTCTTCCAGAGACAGCGTGTCAAAGTAATGGCTATCTTGGAGGATATAGGAGCTAACGCTCGTGATTTCTTGGCGTGATAGGCTTTGGCCAGCAAATGCAATCCGTCCACTGGTCGCAGCCAACTCTCCATGAATGATATTGAGTAAAGTCGTTTTTCCAGAGCCACTTTCACCGATAATGGCAATCTTTTCTCCTTTCTTGATGTGCATGGAAAGAGGGGATAAAAGGACCTGTCCCTCTTTTTCTAGAGAGATATTCTCTAGTTGGACGGGATAAATGTTTTGGAAGGTGCTAGTAGAAATAGGACTAGAATTTGTGAAAAGTACTTGGTACTTTTCACAGAGGTATTGAGTTGCTTTTCGGGTGTTAGTAAAGTAGGCTAATTCTTGGAATTGATAGCCAATATTATGAGAAACGAGATAAATGGCTACAAAACTAGCTGCGTTTAAATAACCATAATAGGTCATAAAACCGCCAATGACAATAGGGGCAACGGAGCAAAAGGCATCGATGCTATTGATAAAGAGACTGTTTAGGGTACGTTGTTTCTCATATCGTATTTCCGCATCCAAACTAGTCTGTAACTGATTTTGATAGCGAGCAAAAAAGAAGTCCTGTCCCTGATAATGACGAATCTGTTGGCTACCGCCAATAAAATTTGTCAAGCTTGATAAGTAGCTCTGGTTAATAGTGGACCGCTTTTCAGAAAGTGAATCTAAACGCTTAGATCCGATGGCACTACAGAGGACAGGGACGGAGTAGAAGAGAATAAAAATCAAGCCTAGGTAAAAATTAGTCCACAGGGCATATAGAATGGAGACGGTTGTGAAACCAAGAGAAGAAATAATGATAACGGTTGGCTCAATATAGCTCTTTTCTAACTGGTTGACGTCGTTTTCTAAATCAGACAAAATATCCTTTTCATCAATATCATAACCGCTGAGGAATCGCTTGAAAATAGCGCTTTTAATTCCATATCTGAAATCAGTAATCAAACGAGCGTAGTAATAGCGTTTTCCAGCTAGCCCCAGTAAGAGGATGAGGTTTCCAAGGATTCCCAGAATCAACACTTTCCAAAGAAGTTCCAGTTCTTGATTGGTAAAACTAGCAACGATACTCTGAATGAGCGCTGGCGTAATAATCGCTTCCAGCCATGTGATTGCAATCGAAAAGAAGTAAAGTGTTAAGTGTTTCTTTGCAACAAACGTTCTAAGCATAAAGAGCTCCCTCCTTATCAATATACAGTAATCACTTTTAAAATTATTATACTCCTTTTTATCCACATTTTCATACAATATATCTAAAAGAAAAGATCTAGCGATACAGAGTCGCTAGACCTTTAACTTATTGCAAGTTAACCTTGTTTTTCAAGATATAGTAGGTACCGAGATAGTAGATAGCTGATAAAAAGAGATCGCGCAGAATTTCTGTACCAATCATCATGTTAAAGTCATTTTCAATTCGGAAAAAGAGAGAAACATAACCAATGACGATGGCAATGACGATATAGGCTAGAATCCCCATAGCTGTTCGATACTCATTAAAGAGTTGTCCGATAGAGATGGAGAGGTAGATGGATAAAATCCATGCGATCGAACCTACAAACAGTGATAGCGCATACAGCCAGCCGTAGCTGAGGTAAGGGGAAATGAAGTTATAGAGGGCAGTGAAGTCTTTTTCTATTGGTGTTAAGAAGAAGATAATCAATATACTCAAGATAAAGACGATATAGCTTAAGATGGACCAGACAAGACCACCTAAAAGTTTTGCGATGATGATTTGGTGCTCAGAGACAGGCAAGGTCAGGGTCAAGTACCCTTGGCGGTCATAAACACTGCCCTTGAATCTTCGGATGATTAAAAAGATTGTTGCAATCCAAAGAGTGACGCTGAGTCCTCCAAAGACTAGTACTAAAAAGAAGATGAAATAAGCAGCATTGTTAGGATTGTAACTCTGGCTAAGGCTGCTAATAAAAGCTCCAATCAAAACTGAAATTGCAAGCACAGCACCGTAGAGTGCCAGATACCATTTATTGACATTTTTAAATTCATAACGAACTAGATTCCAAAACATAATAATCTCCTTTGCTTAGGCTTTAAATTCCTGGCGGAAGAGCTGGTCAATTGATTCACCTGACTCGTAACGAATATCATCAACATTTCCTTGGCGGACGACTTTTCCGTCTTTGAGGAAGATGATCTCATCCAAGATTGGCTCAATATCTGAAATCAAGTGGGTTGAAATCAGCACCGTAGAAGTTGGTGAGTAGTTGTTGATGATGGTATTGAGAATATAATCACGGGCAGCTGGATCCACTCCACCGATTGGTTCATCGAGGACATAAAGGCGGGCTTCACGGCTCATAACCAGGATGAGTTGGACCTTTTCCTTGTTTCCTTTTGATAGTTTCTTGAGGCGACTATTTTCATCAATACCGAGATCGGCTAAAAGGTGTTGGGCTCTTTCGAGATTGAAATCTTGATAGAAGGTTTTAAAATAGGTTAGAGCATCCTTAACCTTCATCTCTTCATTGAGGTAGGTTGTATCTGGTAGGTAGGAGACGATCGCCTTGGTAGCAGGACTTGGATCCTGTCCGTTAATGAGGACACGTCCTTTATTTGGTTGAAGGAGGCCATTGATCAGTTTGATCAAGGTTGTTTTTCCGGATCCGTTTGGTCCAAGGAGCCCGACAATTTTTCCGGCTGAGATCTCTAGTGAGATATTGTCAAGTGCCGCAGTTGCTCCATATGATTTTGTTACATTTTCAAGTGCTAGTAGTGTCATAGTCTTAAACTCCTTTAATATAGTCGCTTAATACATTTGGCAGTTCTTCTTTTTTGTAGCCAAATTGAAGCATGCAAGAGACGAATTGTTGCAGTTGCTCCTCGGAAAGTTGTTTGCGGGACTGAAGGATGAGATCCAAATCCTCGGTGACAAAACGACCAGTTGTCCGCTTGCTGTATACAAATCCTTCACGTTCAAGGTCAGACAAGGCGCGCTGAATGGTATTGGGATTGACTCCAGCCTCGCTCGCCAAATCTCTCACGGTAGGGAGCTGTTGGTTGGGTTCCAGTTCATGGGAAACAATCTGTAATTTAATTTTTTCCATAATCTGTAAATAAATCGGTTTTGTATTATCAAATGACCAGGACATCATAGTCTCCTTTCTTTGTCTTTGTTGTTCTAATCAAATAATACAATAAAACAAAAAACTTGTCAAGTAAAAATAAGAATTGTTTTGGGAATTGCTCAAAAAATGGTATAATGAAAAGAAAACGACAAGGAGGGAAAAGCATGCGTTGTCCAAAATGTGGGGCTACCAAGTCTAGTGTTGTTGATAGTCGACAAGCCGAAGAAGGAAATACCATCCGTCGAAGACGTGAGTGCGACGAGTGTCAGCATCGTTTTACAACCTATGAACGAGTAGAAGAAAGAACGCTGGTTGTCGTCAAAAAAGACGGTACACGAGAGCAGTTTTCGAGAGATAAAATCTTTAATGGGATTATCCGCTCAGCCCAGAAACGCCCTGTTTCAAGTGATGAAATCAACATGGTGGTCAATCGTATTGAGCAAAAACTCCGTAGTCGCAGTGAGAATGAGATCCAAAGTGAATATATTGGGTCTTTAGTCATGGAAGAATTAGCAGAGCTGGATGAGATTACCTATGTTCGTTTTGCCAGTGTTTACCGTAGCTTTAAGGATGTGAGTGAGTTGGAGAGTCTGCTCCAGCAGATCACCCAGTCCTCAAAAAAGAAAAAGGAAAAATAGATGAAGCCAAATGACCGTTTTTCTTTTCTAAAGAATAATCGGGTGTCGCAAGATACCTCTTCTCTGGTGCAGTGCTACCTCCCGATTATCGGTCAGGAGGCACTGAGCCTCTATCTGTACGTCATTACCTTTTGGGATGGTGGGCAAAAGGAACACCTCTTTTCCCATATCCTCAATCACTTAAACTTTGGCATGTCTACCTTGCTCCAATCCTTTAAAGTCTTATCGGCTTTGGATTTGTTGACCCTTTATCAGAAGGGGGAGAGTTATGAGTTGGTGATCCATCCGCCCCTCTCCAGTCAGGAATTTCTAAGTCATTCTGTCTATAGCAGATTATTAGAGAAAAAGATTGGGGATACAGCTGTTTCTGCTATGAAGCAGGCTCCAAGTGAGGGAGAAGCACTCTCTGTTTCTTTGAGCCAAGTCTTTCCAACCCTGATCGAAGAAGTGACCCCAAGCGAGTCTAAAAGCAAGTTAAAAAACGATTTTGATTTGGACCATTTCCAGCGCCTGATGGCTCGAGATGGCTTGCGTTTTGAAGACGAGCAAACGGATGTTTTGGAATTGTTTGCCATTGCAGATGAAAAAAAATGGACCTGGTTTGAAACCTATCAATTAGCCAAGGCGACTACAGTGGCTCAGGTTATTTCAGTCAAACGCATGCGTGAAAAGATAGCACAAAAACCAGCGACTTCTGACTTTAGCCCCAAAGAAATGACCATTATCAGAGAAGCCAAAAATAAAACTCCCCTGGAATTTTTAGCCGAAATCAAACAAACACGTAAAGGAAACATCACCCAAAGTGAAAGAGAACTTCTTCACCAGATGGCGTCTTTAGGCTTGTTGGACGAAGTCATCAATATCGTCTTACTTCTAACCTTTAACAAGGTTGATTCGGCTAATGTCAATGAAAAATATGCCATGAAGGTCGCAAATGACTATGCTTATCAAAAAATTCGGACAGCAGAAGAGGCTGTGCTTCGGATTCGAGAGCGTCAGCAAAAAGGGCAAGAAGACCAAAAATCGAAAACTAGCTCGACTAAGACAAATGTTCCTAAGTGGAGTAATCCAGAATACAAGAATCAAACCAGTGAGGAAACTCGTCTGGAACTAGAACGAAAAAAACAAGAAATGTTAGCCAGATTAGAAGAAGGAGGAGACTAGATGGAAAGTGTGGGTGACGTTATTAAACGTCAGACAAGTCGTTTTCAGTATCAGGACCTAGTCCAGCAGATTATGAAAGACCCAGATGTAGCGGCTTTTATCCAGAAAGAATCCCTCAGCCAAGAGGAGTTAAATCGTAGCATCTCCAAGTTCAACCAATATATCACAGAACGGGATAAGTTTCTTCGTGGGGATGCTGACTATATAGCTCGTGGCTACAAGCCTATCTTGGTCATGAATCACGGCTACGCAGATGTATCTTATGAAGAAACACCAGAACTAATCGCGGCTGAAAAAGAGGCGGCCATCAAGAATCGTCTCAAGTTGATCAATCTACCAGCAAGTCTCAAGAAAGCGAAATTGGCTCAGATTGACCTAGATGACTTAGGACGTTTGCCGATTTTTGAGAGACTCTATGCCTTTGTTGACCTTTACCCAAGTATCCGAAAAGGCCTCTATCTTTACGGAGATTTTGGTGTTGGTAAGAGTTTTATGATGGCAGCCTTAGCTCATGACTTATCTGAAAAACGTGGTGCTTCAACAACCATTCTCCACTATCCAAGTTTTGTCATTGATGTGAAAAATGCCATCGGTGAAGGATCTGTGAAGACCTTGGTGGATGAGATCAAGTTAGCAGAAGTCTTGGTATTGGATGATATTGGTGCAGAGCAGTCTACCCCTTGGGTGCGTGATGAGATTCTCCAAGTTATTCTCCAGTATCGCATGCAGGAAGATTTGCCGACCTTCTTTACTTCCAACTTTAATTTCCAAGATTTGGAAAAACATTTTGCCAAAGGAAAGAATGGAAATGATGAGACTTGGGAAGCTAGACGGGTTATGGAACGAATCCGTTATTTGGCTGAGGAAACAAGACTAGAAGGAGAAAATCGCCGATGACAGAAACCATTAAACTGATGAAAGCTCATACTTCAGTTCGTCGCTTTAAGGAGCAAGAGATTCCTCAAGAGCACTTAAATGAAATCTTGACTGCTGGACAAATGGCGTCATCTTGGAAAAATTTCCAATCTTACTCTGTGATTCTTGTGCGCAGTCAAGAGAAGAAAGACGGCTTATATGAATTGGTTCCTCAGGAAGCCATTCGCCAGTCAGCTGCATTCTTGCTCTTTGTTGGTGACCTAAACCGTGCAGAAAAAGGATCAAGCCTCCATACGGACACTTTCCAGCCCCAAGGAGTGGAAGGTCTCCTCATCACCTCTGTGGACGCTGCGCTTGCTGGGCAAAATACCTTGCTTGCGGCTGAGAGTCTGGGATATGGTGGTGTGATTATCGGTTTGGTCCGTTACAAGTCAGAAGAAGTGGCAGAGCTTTTTAACTTGCCTGACTATACCTACCCTGTTTTTGGGATTGCCCTTGGCGTGCCAAATCAACAACATGATGTCAAACCAAGACTGCCTTTGAACCAAGTGGTATTTGAAGAAGAATACCAAGAACAGCCAGTTGAAGCGATTTTGGACTATGACCAGGTACAGGCAGACTATGCTGGTGCGCGTGCGACAACCTCTTGGAGTCAGCGTTTGGCAGAGCAGTTTGGTCAAGCCGAACCTAGTTCAACTCGGAAGAATCTAGAACAGAAAAAGTTATTGTAGAAAGTGAGAAAACATGGCCTTACCAACTATTGCCATTGTGGGACGTCCCAATGTTGGGAAATCAACCCTATTTAATCGGATCGCTGGTGAGCGGATCTCAATCGTAGAAGATGTCGAGGGTGTGACACGTGACCGTATCTATGCAACGGGTGAGTGGCTCAATCGTTCCTTTAGTATGATTGATACGGGAGGGATTGACGATGTCGATGCTCCCTTCATGGAACAAATCAAGCACCAGGCAGAAATCGCTATGGAAGAAGCGGATGTCATCGTCTTTGTAGTTTCTGGGAAAGAAGGGATTACAGATGCGGATGAATACGTAGCCCGTAAACTCTATAAAACCCATAAACCTGTTATCCTTGCCGTTAACAAGGTTGACAACCCAGAAATGCGAAATGATATTTTTGATTTCTATGCGCTAGGCTTGGGCGAACCGTTGCCAATTTCGTCTGTCCACGGTATCGGTACGGGTGATGTACTGGATGCCATCGTGGAAAATCTTCCACATGAAGTAGAAGAAGACAATCCAGATGTGATCAAATTTAGCTTGATTGGCCGTCCTAACGTTGGAAAATCAAGTTTGATCAACGCTATTTTGGGAGAAGACCGCGTGATTGCTAGTCCAGTAGCTGGAACAACGCGTGATGCCATTGATACCCACTTTACAGATACGGATGGACAAGAGTTTACCATGATTGATACAGCTGGTATGCGTAAATCAGGTAAAGTCTATGAAAATACGGAGAAATATTCTGTCATGCGTGCCATGCGTGCCATTGACCGTTCTGACGTGGTCTTGATGGTCCTCAATGCCGAAGAAGGTATCCGTGAGTACGACAAGCGTATCGCAGGTTTTGCTCATGAAGCCGGTAAAGGGATGATTATCGTGGTCAACAAGTGGGATACACTTGAGAAAGATAACCACACCATGAAAAAATGGGAAGAGGATATCCGTGAGCAGTTCCAATATCTGCCTTATGCACCGATTGTCTTTGTATCCGCTTTGACCAAGCAACGTCTCCATAAACTGCCTGAGATGATCAAGCAAATCAGCGAAAGCCAAAACACCCGTATTCCATCAGCTGTCTTGAACGATGTGATTATGGATGCCATTGCCATCAATCCAACACCGACAGACAAAGGAAAACGCCTCAAGATTTTCTACGCAACCCAAGTGGCAACCAAGCCACCAACCTTTGTCATCTTTGTAAACGAAGAAGAACTCATGCACTTCTCTTACCTGCGTTTCTTGGAAAATCAAATCCGCAAGGCCTTCGTCTTTGAAGGAACCCCGATTCACTTGATTGCAAGAAAACGCAAGTAAGTCTTACTTGTTTTTCTACAAAAATAAACTAAAAGAAGACTTCATAGTCTTCTTTTTTCTATCTAAGAGGGGATAAAAGAACCTATCAAATTGGAGAAGAATCTGTCATCAAAATTCAATCATTTTCCTAGCTTTTGTAATCTATTTGTAATGAAAATGCACTTTCTTTGTAAAAATCAAAATGCTATAATTCCTTAAATCAATTTTCCTTTATCAGGGAGGTTATTATGAAAAAAAGCAGATTATTTAAACATAGTTTGTTGGTTCGCTTGCTTGGGTTGCTGATGGTTTTTCTCTTCTTGTCAGCATTCACAGCACCTGAAAAACCTGAGTACGGGATCTATGACCCCAATCACTATCTGACTGATGAGACAATCAGACTGATTCGAGGTTTGAATAAGGTAAATAGTCAAAAAGCAGAAAAATTCCAAGTGGGCGTTTACGTTGTGAAAAGCCTGGATGGAGAAACAATCGAAACTGTAGCTAACGAAACAGCTAGAGCTTGGAAGATTGGCTACTCGGGAGACAACAACGGCGCCTTGATTGTGGTCGCTGTTGAGGATAGAAAATCACGGATTGAAACAAGCAATAATGTGGCAAGTAAGATCACAGACTATCAGACCAATAGATTTTTGAAAACAGCACGGCCTTACTTTCAAAAGGGAGACTACAGCAATGGAGTTCTTTCTATAGCAAACAATCTCAACTACATGTTTTATAGTGGATCGAGTACGACTGCTTCAAGTTCTAGAAGTAGTTACGACTATGCTACTAATTCTAGTCGTCTAAGAGAAATTGAAAAGTATACCGCTGGGAGTCAATCTTCGAAACGGCATCGAAAAAGTAGCTTCGATGACGGAGCCCTCGGATTTGTAGTTCTGATTTACTTCATCGTCATGATTATTGGATTTATATTTGGAGGTCGTGGTGGTTCTAGTGGAGATGATTCTGGCGGAGGCTGGTGGGGCGGTGACTCATCAGATTCAGGATCCTCTTGGTCAGACTCAGGCTCCGACTCATCTGGTGGCTGGGACGGCGGTGGCTTTGATGGTGGCGGTTCGTCTGATGACTGGTGAGTGATTGTATATTGCTCAAACCGATTTTTCCATGCAGTAAGGGGACTCCTTTGCAAGAGTTCACTCCTTAATTAAAAATAAAAACAAAGTTTGGGAAATTGATTTAAAATCTGAGTCCTATCTCAGAAAAGTTGATAAAAGAAAGTGTTAAGGTTTTGATATGAAACAACATAAAGTAATTCTCTCAATAGTGGCGATCTTCTTTGGACTACTAGTTCTGGGAAGTTGTTCCGCAGTGACGACCTATAATGGTCTGGTTGGTGAACAGACTAAAGTGGAGCAGGCTCAGGCCGATGTCTCGACAGCCCTCCAACGTCGTTCGGACTTGATTGGTAACTTGGTAGAGTCTGTTAAAGGACAAATGAATCATGAAACCGAAGTCTTTACCAAGATTGCTGATGCTAGAGCTAAAATCGGTAGTAGCTCAGTAACTTCGGAAGAAAACCAAAAGGCTCAGGGAGAATTGAGCTCTGCTCTTTCCCGCTTGATTTCCTTGACGGAGAATTATCCAGAACTCAAGAGCAATCAAAATGTTGAGCAACTAATGGTCGAACTTTCAGGAAGTGAAAATCGTATCTTTGTAGCACGCAAGGATTATAATAAAGTCGCAGCCGAGTACAATCAAAAGTTGAGAAGTTTTCCAACCGTGCTTTTTGCGAATATGATGAACTTTAAAGAAGCTGAAACCTTCAAAGAAACAGAAGAAGCTAAGACAGTTCCTAAGGTCGATTTCGGAACATCTTCATCAAGTCAATAAAGTGAATCAGCCTATGAATAGAGTGATTTTTCTAGCATGACTAGTGATTTCAAACTCAAACCTGGAAAGTCTTTTCCAGGTTTTTTTGGTATAATAAAAGGGAAGAGACAGTGACTCAAATGGAGGTTTGCTATGGAGAAAACAAAAGCCTTTCTTGAAGCGCACTACAAGAGATATATCCTTACGATTTGCCTTCTCTGGTTCCTCATGTTTTTCCTTCCTTGGGATTGGCAAATCGGAGGAGTTTCAGTATATTATTTCGTTATGAAAAAACTCTTTGTGGTTTTTGGAGTTTTATCCATCCTATACTCCGTGCTGATTAAAAAAATCAGTCTTCTCATCTTTGGCATCATCTTTTGCTTGGCCTTCTGGATCAATCTCTTTTGGTATTTTGGGATATTGCCTGTATTCTTGGGAAATTAAACATTAAAAAATGAAGGACTAGACTAGCTTCTAGTCCTTTTTTCTTCCTTGTTAAAATAGTTGGAGATATGAAAATAATTTTGTTGACGGGCGATCTGTATGATATAATAAGTTCCGTAAACAGAAGATTAAGGGATTTGAAAAATGGCTAAAAAAGTAAAAGATTATTATGACTTGGCTTATGCTAGGGATTTGAGTCGACGGTTGCAAGAAGCGTCCGTTGCCTTTGATGGACAAAAGTTTAGGCTCTTGCTAGAAAAAGACTTGGAAGAGTTAGAGTTTAGCCAGCGTCAAGAACTCTTGGCTAAAAGTATCAAAGAATGTCTCCCCCTATCTTATCAGGACTCTCTCAAGGTTTTTGAGAAAATTTTGGGTCCTGAGTTAGAGGGTGGTTTAGGTATGTTTTCAGAAGGATATTGGCTTTGGCCAATCGGAAAATATGTAGAGCTATATGGGGACAAGGAATTTGAATTGAGCGCGGCCTTTAGTAAGGAACTAACCAAGCGATTTACTGGAGAATTTTCTATGAGACCTTTGCTGGCTCGCTATCCTAAGGATACAATGGCTTTGCTGTTAGAATGGAGTCGGGATGAAAATTTGCGCGTTCGCAGACTTGCCAGCGAATGCATGCGTATCCGTCTGCCTTGGGCTAAGAGACAAACCGTGGTATTGGATTATTTTGAGGATTTTACCACTATTCTGACCAATCTAAAGGATGATAGAGACAAGTCCATTCAAAAAAGTGTAGCCAATAATTTAAATGATTTATACAAGGAAGCTCCTGATAAGTTTGAAAAGATACTTCAAACTTGGCAGAAGGAGGATGTAAGCTCAGGTTGTGCCTGGATCATCAAGCATGCCTCACGAACAAAAAACAAAAAGGTAGCCACAGAAGATTGATGCAAAAAAAGCTGAATTTTGGCTGGCCTTTTCCGTTGTAAATTAAGGATTCTTTCTTGAAAAATAATGGTAAATATGCTAAAATTAAAAGAACATTCTAAAATATTCAGAATAAAAAGTAAGGAAAATCATGGCTAATATTTTAAAAACGATTATTGAAAATGATAAAGGAGAACTTCGTCGTCTGGAAAAGATGGCTGATAAGGTTCTTAACTATGAGAGCCAAATGGCTGCAATGTCAGACGAAGAACTAAAAGCGAAAACTGACGAATTTAAAGAACGATACAATAAGGGTGAATCACTTGATTCATTGCTATATGAGGCTTTTGCGGTAGTTCGTGAAGCTGCAAAACGTGTCCTTGGGCTTTTCCCTTATAAGGTTCAGGTCATGGGTGGGATTGTTCTTCACCATGGTGACGTTCCAGAGATGCGTACCGGTGAAGGGAAGACCTTGACAGCGACCATGCCAGTGTACCTCAATGCCCTTGCAGGTAAAGGAGTTCACGTAGTTACAGTCAACGAATACCTAACAGAACGTGACGCGACTGAAATGGGTGAATTGTACTCATGGCTCGGTTTGTCAGTAGGGATCAACTTGGCAGCTAAATCTCCGATGGAGAAAAAAGAAGCTTATCTTTGTGATATTACCTACTCAACCAACTCAGAGATTGGTTTCGACTACCTTCGTGATAACATGGTCGTTCGCGCAGAAAACATGGTGCAACGTCCACTCAATTATGCCTTGGTCGATGAGGTTGACTCAATTTTGATCGACGAAGCTCGTACACCATTGATCGTTTCAGGTGCCAACGCAGTTGAAACAAGCCAACTCTACCATATGGCGGACCACTTCGTGAAATCCTTGGACAAGGATGACTATATCATTGACGTTCAGTCTAAGACGATCGGTTTGTCAGATTCTGGTATTGACAAGGCTGAAAGCTACTTCAAACTAGAAAATCTCTACGACATTGAAAATGTAGCTCTTACTCACTTTATCGACAATGCCCTCCGTGCCAACTATATCATGATTCTCGATATCGACTATGTGGTTAGTGAAGATCAGGAAATCTTGATTGTCGACCAATTTACAGGTCGTACCATGGAAGGTCGTCGTTACTCTGATGGTTTGCACCAAGCGATTGAAGCAAAAGAAGGTGTGCCAATCCAAGATGAGACAAAGACTTCAGCTTCTATTACCTACCAAAACCTCTTCCGTATGTATAAGAAATTGGCAGGTATGACAGGTACTGGTAAAACAGAAGAAGAAGAATTCCGCGAAATTTACAACATTCGTGTTATCCCAATCCCAACCAACCGTCCAATTCAACGTATCGACCACTCAGACCTTCTCTATGCAAGTCTTGATGCGAAATTTAAGGCTGTAGTTGAAGATGTAAAAGCTCGTTACCAAAAAGGTCAGCCGGTCTTGGTAGGTACAGTTGCCGTTGAAACGAGTGACTTCCTTTCTAAGAAATTGGTAGCAGCAGGTGTTCCTCACGAAGTCTTGAATGCGAAGAACCACTACAGAGAAGCGCAAATCATCATGAACGCTGGTCAACGTGGTGCCGTTACCATCGCAACCAACATGGCCGGTCGTGGTACCGACATCAAGCTTGGTGAAGGGGTTCGTGAACTTGGTGGACTTTGTGTTATCGGTACAGAACGTCACGAAAGTCGCCGTATTGATAACCAGCTTCGTGGACGTTCAGGGCGTCAAGGAGACCCAGGTGAGTCACAATTCTACTTGTCTCTTGAAGATGATTTGATGAAACGTTTCGGTTCAGAACGTTTGAAAGGTGTCTTTGAACGACTCAACATGTCTGACGAAGCCATCGAATCTCGCATGTTAACGCGTCAAGTTGAAGCAGCTCAAAAACGTGTCGAAGGAAACAACTACGACACTCGTAAACAAGTCCTTCAATACGATGATGTTATGCGTGAACAACGTGAGATCATCTATGCACAACGTTATGATGTCATTACTGCAGATCGTGACTTGGCACCAGAAATCCATGCTATGATTCGTCGTACCATTGGACGTATCGTGGATGCACATGCACGTTCTAAGGAAGATGAAAAATTAGAAGCAATCTTGAACTTTGCTAAGTATAACTTACTTCCAGAAGATTCAATTAGCCGTTCAGACCTTGCAGGTTTGTCAGACCAAGCTATCAAAGATGAACTTTTCCAACGTGCCTTGAAAGTCTATGACAGCCAAGTTGCTAAGCTTCGTGACGAAGATGCAGTGAAAGAATTCCAAAAAGTCTTGATTCTACGTGTTGTAGACAACAAGTGGACAGATCATATCGACGCCCTTGACCAGTTGCGAAATGCTGTTGGTCTTCGTGGATATGCCCAAAATAACCCTGTTGTAGAATATCAAGCAGAAGGTTTCCGCATGTTTAACGACATGATTGGATCGATTGAATTCGATGTGACCCGTTTGATGATGAAAGCACAAATCCATGAACAAGAACGTCCGCAAACTGAACACAATATCAGTACAACTGCGACTCGTAATATCGCAGCGCAGCAGGCAAGTCTTCCAGAAGATTTGGACTTGAGCCAAATCGGACGAAACGACCAATGCCCATGTGGATCAGGTAAGAAATTCAAGAACTGTCATGGTAAGAGACAATAATATGAGATAAGATACAGGCGGATACCTGGTAAAAATCATTTTTTGCTTGGTGTCCGTTTGCTTTATAAGGAGATGAATCATGGTATTTACAGCTAAAAGCCCCAAAATTAATATTGAAGAAGTTCGTGCCTTGTCAAAACTAGATGATTTGGCTTATGAGAAAAAATACCAGCGTGATCAAGAACTAGAAGCCATCATCCGTGGAGAAGACCAGCGTATTCTCTTGGTGATTGGACCATGTTCATCTGATAACGAAGAGGCGGTTCTCGAGTATGCCAAGCGTCTATCTGCTTTGCAAGAAGAGGTCAAAGACCGTATTTTTATGGTCATGCGTGTCTATACAGCTAAACCTCGTACCAATGGAGATGGCTATAAGGGCTTGATTCATCAACCAAATGCGACAGAAGCTCCTAGCTTGATTAATGGAATCAAGGCTGTTCGCCAACTGCACTACCGTGTGATTACCGAGACGGGAATGACAACAGCTGATGAGATGCTTTATCCTGAAAATCTTCCGCTAGTGGATGATTTGATTTCTTATATGGCTGTTGGAGCTCGTTCTGTAGAGGATCAACAGCACCGTTTTGTAGCGAGTGGAGCAGACTTTTCAACAGGATTTAAAAATCCAACATCTGGAAATCTCAATGTTATGTTTAACGGGATTTACGCAGCGCAAAATAAACAGAGTTTCCTTTTCCTCGGTAAAGAGGTGGAAACAACAGGGAATCCATTGTCCCACGCCATTCTTCGCGGAGCATTGAACGAATACGGGAAAAATATTCCCAACTACTACTATGACAATTTGATGGATACCATTGATCAGTATGAAAAGATGGGCTTGGAAAATCCCTTTATCATCATCGATACCAATCATGACAATTCAGGCAAGCAGTACATGGATCAAATCCGTATCGTTCGTCAGACCTTGATTAACCGTGACTGGAATGAGAAAATCAAGAAATACGTTCGTGGTTTTATGATTGAGTCCTATCTGGAAGATGGACGTCAAAATGAGCCAGAAGTTTTTGGCAAGTCTATCACGGATCCTTGTCTAGGATGGGACAACACAGAAGCACTTGTTCGCGAAATTTACCAAACGCTAGGAGAGTAAGATGGCATTTATCGAAAAAGGTCAAGAAATTGATATTGAAGCAATCAAGGCTGCGACCCAGTTGTCACCTGAAGCCTTGCGAAAGAAAGAAGCCCGCGATAGAGAGTTGGCAGCTATCATCTCCGGTGAGGATGACCGAATCCTTTTGGTGATGGGACCTTGCTCTTCTGACAATGAAGAAGCAGTGCTTGAATATGCTCGTCGCTTAGCAGACTTGCAGAAAAAAGTTGCGGATAAAATCTTTATCGTGATGCGTGTCTATACGGCTAAACCTCGTACCAATGGAGACGGCTATAAGGGAATGATTCATCAACCAAATACCAGCGAAGCGCCTAGTCTCATCAATGGTTTGCAGGCTGTTCGTCAGCTACACTACCGAGTGATTACCGAGACGGGCTTGACGACAGCTGATGAGATGCTTTATCCGTCAAATCTCGTTTTGGTTGATGATCTGGTCAGCTACCATGCTGTAGGGGCTCGTTCAGTGGAAGACCAGGAACACCGCTTTGTAGCCTCTGGGATTGATGCTCCGGTTGGGATGAAAAATCCAACATCTGGAAATCTTGGGGTCATGTTTAATGCCATCTATGCGGCTCAAAACAAGCAAACCTTCCTTTACCATGGCCAAGAAGTGGAAACTTCAGGAAATCCCTTGGCCCACGTTATCCTTCGTGGTGCCATGAACGAATATGGTAAAAATGAACCCAATTTCTACTATGAAACACTCTTAAATGCCATCAATCGTTATGAGACTATGGGACTTGAAAATCCCTTCATTATCATCGATACCAATCATGACAATTCTGGCAAGCAGTATATGGAACAAATTCGCATTGTTCGTCAAGCCTTGCTGAACCGTGACTGGAATGAAAAGATTAAAAAGACGGTTCGAGGCTTTATGATCGAATCTTACCTAGCAGATGGTCGCCAAAATCAACCAGAGGTCTTTGGTTGTTCCATAACTGACCCTTGTCTAGGATGGGAAAATACAGTAGCCTTGGTAGAAGAAATTTATACTACCTTAACAAAATAAGTGAAAAGGATGGAGTTGGGGGAATCTCAACTCCTTTTGTGAGTATGATAGTTGGACACGGAATTGACATCGAAGAATTGGCTTCGATAGAAAACGCAGTTACACGACGTGAGGGCTTTGCTAAGCGCGTGCTGACCCCTAAAGAAATGGAGCGTTTTGCCAGTCTCAAAGGGCGCAGACAAATTGAATACTTGGCAGGTCGCTGGTCTGCTAAGGAGGCCTTTTCCAAGGCTATGGGAACTGGTATTGGCAAACTGACCTTTCAGGATTTGGAAATTTTGAACAATGAACGCGGGGCTCCCTATTTTAGTCATGCACCATTTTCAGGAAAGATTTGGCTATCTATCAGCCATACAAATCAGTTTGTGACAGCCAGTGTCATTTTGGAGGAAAATCATGAAAGCTAGTCCACATAGACCAACCAAGGCTCTGATTCATATGGGAGCTATTCGACACAATATTCAGCAAATGGGGGCTCATATCCCACAAGGGACGCTCAAGTGGGCAGTGGTCAAGGCCAATGCCTATGGTCATGGGGCAGTTGCCGTTGCAACGGCGATTCAAGATGATGTTGATGGATTTTGCGTTTCCAATATTGATGAAGCTATCGAGTTGCGTCAAGCAGGTATAAACAAGAAAATTCTCATCTTAGGAGTTTCTGAGCTAGAAGTTGTTGCTCTAGCAAAAGAATACGACATCACCTTGACTGTGGCTGGACTGGAGTGGATTCAAGCGCTCTTAGCTAGGGAGACAGATTTATCTGGCTTAACAGTTCACCTCAAGATTGACTCAGGAATGGGACGAATTGGTTTTAGAGAAGCCGGTGAGGCAGAGCAGGCTCAAGCCTTACTCCAACAATACGGTGCTCGCGTTGAGGGGATTTTTACCCACTTTGCTACTGCAGATGAAGAATCAGATGACTATTTTAATGCCCAGTTAGAATGCTTTAAAGCTATTTTGGCAAGTATGAAGGAAGTTCCAGAGCTGGTTCATGCCAGCAATTCGGCAACGACCCTCTGGCATGCAGAGACTATTTTCAATGCAGTCCGTATGGGAGATGCCATGTATGGTCTCAATCCAAGTGGAGAGGTTTTGGACTTACCCTATGATTTGACACCAGCCTTGACCTTGGAGTCTGCCCTGGTTCATGTCAAGACAGTTCCAGCTGGAGCTTGCATGGGCTATGGAGCCACCTATCAAGCGGATAGTGAGCAAGTCATTGCGACGGTGCCAATCGGTTATGCGGATGGTTGGACACGAGACATGCAGAATTTCTCTGTCTTGGTAGATGGAGAAACTTGCCCAATCGTCGGACGAGTATCTATGGACCAAATCACCATTCGTCTGCCTAAGATTTATCCGCTAGGAACAAAAGTAACCCTGATCGGCACAAACGGTGGCAAGGAAATCACAGCTACTCAGGTAGCGACCTATCGTGGAACTATTAACTATGAGGTGGTTTGCCTCCTCAGCGACCGCATTCCGAGAGAATATTATTAAAAAGAAAGGAGTGGAGCATGAATCTACATCAACCCTTGCATGTCTTGCCTGGTGTGGGACCAAAGTCAGCAGAGAAATACGCCAAACTAGGAATTGAAAACTTGCAAGACCTCTTGCTCTACTTTCCTTTCCGTTATGAAGATTTCAAAACCAAGCAGGTGCTGGAGCTGGAAGATGGCGAAAAGGCGGTTCTGTCTGGTCAAGTCGTTACTCCTGCTAGTGTCCAGTATTATGGTTTCAAGCGCAATCGTCTGCGCTTTAGCCTCAAGCAGGGAGAAGTCGTTTTTGCGGTGAATTTCTTTAACCAGCCCTATCTAGCTGATAAGATAGAGCTGGGAGCAACCCTGGCTGTCTTTGGGAAATGGGACCGCGCCAAGGCTAGTCTGACAGGGATGAAGGTCCTGGCTCAAGTAGAGGATGATCTCCAGCCTGTCTATCGTCTGGCTCAAGGAATCAGTCAGGCCAGTCTGGTCAAGGTCATCAAGACGGCTTTTGATCAGGGGTTAGACCTCTTGATTGAAGAAAATCTTCCCCAGTCTTTACTTGATAAATACAAACTCATGTCCCGTTGCCAGGCTGTTCGCGCTATGCATTTTCCCAAGGATTTGGCAGAATACAAGCAGGCCCTTCGCCGTATCAAGTTTGAGGAACTCTTTTATTTCCAAATGCAATTGCAGACGCTCAAGTCTGAAAATAGAGTTCAGGGAAGCGGTCTGGTTCTGAATTGGTCTCAGGAAAAAGTGTCGGCTGTTAAAGAAAATCTGCCTTTTGCCCTGACCCAAGCTCAAGAAAAGAGTTTGCAGGAAATTTTGACAGACATGAAGTCGGACCATCACATGAATCGTCTCCTTCAAGGAGATGTGGGAAGCGGGAAAACGGTAGTTGCTGGCTTGGCCATGTTTGCGGCGGTGACGGTTGGCTATCAGGCAGCTCTTATGGTGCCAACAGAAATCCTAGCAGAGCAACACTTTGAGAGTTTACAGAACTTTTTTCCAGACTTGAAACTGGCTCTCTTGACAGGATCCTTGAAAGCTACAGAAAAAAGAGAAGTCTTGGAGACTATTGCCAAGGGTGAGGCTGACTTTATTATCGGGACTCATGCTTTGATACAAGATGGAGTGGATTATGCTCGCCTTGGCTTGATTATCATCGATGAGCAGCACCGTTTTGGTGTGGGGCAAAGGCGTGTTCTGAGAGAAAAAGGGGACAATCCTGACGTTCTCATGATGACAGCGACGCCCATTCCACGGACGCTGGCTATCACAGCCTTTGGCGATATGGATGTTTCCATTATTGACCAGATGCCAGCAGGGCGGAAGCCGATTGTGACGCGCTGGATTAAGCATGAGCAGCTGCCTCAGGTCTTGACTTGGTTAGAGGGGGAAATTCAAAAAGGTTCTCAAGCCTATGTCATTTCTCCCTTGATTGAGGAATCTGAAGCTCTGGATCTGAAAAATGCCATTGCCTTATCAGAAGAGTTGACGGCTCATTTTACTGGTAAGGCAGAAGTGGCTCTTCTACATGGTAAGATGAAGAGTGACGAAAAAGACCAGATCATGCAGGAGTTCAAAGAGAGAAAAACGGATATTCTGGTTTCGACGACGGTTATCGAGGTTGGGGTTAATGTTCCCAATGCGACCGTCATGATTATCATGGATGCCGATCGCTTCGGCCTCAGCCAGCTTCACCAGCTCAGAGGTCGTGTTGGTCGGGGGGACAAGCAGTCCTATGCTGTTCTTGTGGCTAATCCCAAGACGGACTCTGGGAAGGACCGCATGCGCATCATGACAGAAACCACCAATGGATTTGTCCTTGCGGAGGAAGATTTGAAAATGCGTGGTTCTGGAGAGATTTTTGGAACCAGACAGTCAGGACTTCCAGAGTTTCAAGTGGCTGATATTATCGAAGATTTTCCGATTTTAGAAGAAGCCAGAAAGGTTGCCAGCTACATTAGTTCGATAGAAGGTTGGCAAGAGGATCCAGAATGGCGCATGATTGCTCTCCATCTGGAAAAGAAAGAACATCTAGATTAATACTCTTCGAAAATCAAATTCAAACCACGTCAACGTCGCCTTGGATTATATATGTAACTGACTTCGTCAGTCTTATCTACAACCTCAAAGCAGTGCTTTGAGCAACCTGCGGCTAGTTTCCTAGTTTGCTCTTTGATTTTCATTGAGTATAAGCTTTCTCTAAGGAAAACTTAAGCTAGCTTTTAGGTTTGGGTCTTATACTAGAGTCATCAAAAAGAAACGAGGACTCTCACATGACGATTAAAGTAACCTACCAAAAGAAATTCCAAACCGTCAAACTAGAGAAAGGAGCTAGCACCTATTGATACACGAAGAGCGGAAACGCTCTTTTTATTTTTAAAACTACTTTCAGACGATAGGTTTGAGGAAAGAGAATCTAAAATCACTTTCTATTTAGCATTCTTTCTTGCATTGCCTTCCTAGATATGCTAGAGTTATGATAGCGATTACAAAACTAAAGGAGCATGCTATGAAAAATCCAACTTTGTTAGAAGAAATCAAGACCTATCTAGGACGGGATGAGATTCCAGAAGACTTTGATGCTTTCTGGGATGAAGAGGTCAAGAAAGTTTCATCTCATCCAGCCTACCAGTTGGAGGAAAGGGATTTTAACATTCCTCAAGTCAAGTGTTATGAACTGACCTTTGAAGGAACTAATGAAGGCAAGGTCTATGCACGAATCGTCCTTCCAAAGACTGAGGAGAAGGTTCCGCTAATCTTCCATTTCCATGGGTACATGGGCCGTGGTTGGGATTGGGCTGACATGCTAGCCTATACTGTGGCTGGTTACGGTGTTGTTTCTATGGATGTCCGGGGCCAGTCAGGTTATTCGCAAGATGGCTTGCGCTCTCCACTAGGAAATACGGTGAAGGGGCATATCATCCGTGGTGCTGTGGAAGGTCGGGAACATCTCTTTTATAAGGATGTATATCTGGATATATACCAGTTGGTTGAAATTATTGCTAGTCTACCTCAGGTGGATGAGAAGCGACTTTCTAGTTATGGTGCCTCACAAGGAGGAGCTTTAGCCCTGGTTGCAGCAGCGCTCAATCCTCGGATTCAGAAAACAGTTGCCATCTATCCTTTCTTGTCAGACTTTAGACGAGTGCTTGAGATTGGCAATACCAGTGAAGCCTATGATGAACTCTTCCGATATTTCAAGTTCCACGATCCTTTCCATGAAACAGAGGAGGAAATCATGGCGACCCTTGCCTATATCGATGTGAAAAATCTTGCCCATCGCATTCAAGGTGAGGTCAAGATGATTACGGGCTTGGACGATGATGTTTGCTATCCTATTACCCAGTTTGCGATTTACAACCGTCTGACTTGTGATAAGGCCTATCGCATCATGCCAGAGTATGCTCACGAAGCCATGAATGTTTTTGTCAATGACCAAGTTTATAACTGGCTCTGTGGCAGTGAGATTCCTTTTAAGTACGTAAGATAATGAATGAGAGAGCCCCGGAGCTCTCTTTTTTATGTCCAAAACCTGAAAGTACTTTTAGAAAATTTAAAATATTAAAATATTCTTAAAAGTAAAATCTATTCTGTGAGAACATAGATATAAATATAAGACTTTATTGTATAATAAAGGAAAAGTCACTTGTGAAAGGAGGGAGATGGCTACTGGGTGATTAAAGGTATGACCTAGTAGAAAATGAGAGAGGAATGGGAGCTCTCATTTAGTTGTTACTTTCTTGTTAAATCTTGTCTCTCTTAAGAGGCAATAAAAATTTTTTTAAAAAAAGAAAGCGCTTTATTTTTATGAAAAATGGAAGGACAAACATGAATTACAAATATTTAAATCGGAAACAGCGATACGGAATTCGAAAATTTGCAGTTGGGGCGGCATCTGTAGTGATTGGTACAGTGGTATTTGGAGCAAATCCAGTCTTAGCTCAAGAGCAAGCCAATGCAGCAGGGGCCAATACAGAAACTGTCGAACCTGGTCAAGGTTTATCAGAATTGCCAAAAGAAGCGTCCTCGGGAGATCTTGCTCATTTGGATAAGGATTTGGCTGGTAAATTGGCAGCAGCTCAAGACAACGGCGTTGAGGTGGACCAAGACCATTTGAAAAAAAATGAGAGTGCAGAATCAGAAACCCCATCCTCTACCGAAACCCCTGCAGAAGAAGCAAATAAGGAAGAGGAATCAGAGGATCAGGGTGCTATTCCTCGTGACTATTACTCAAGAGATTTAAAAAATGCTAATCCTGTCCTTGAAAAAGAAGATGTTGAAACCAATGCAGCAAATGGTCAGAGAGTTGATTTATCAAGTGAACTAGACAAACTAAAGCAACTAAAAAATGCTACAATTCACATGGAGTTCAAACCAGATGCATCAGCTCCACGCTTTTACAATCTCTTCTCTGTATCCAGTGACACCAAGGAAAATGAGTACTTTACTATGTCGGTCCTTGATAATACAGCTCTTATTGAAGGGCGTGGCGCTAACGGGGAGCAGTTCTATGATAAGTATACAGATGCTCCTTTGAAAGTTCGTCCTGGACAATGGAATTCCATGACCTTTACTGTCGAACAACCAACAGCGGAGTTACCTCATGGTCGAGTTCGTCTCTATGTGAACGGTGTCTTATCTCGAACAAGCCTCAAATCTGGTAACTTTATCAAAGATATGCCAGATGTTAATCAAGTTCAACTTGGAGCAACCAAACGGGCCAATAAAACAGTTTGGGCATCAAACCTACAAGTGCGAAACCTAACTGTTTATGATCGTGCTTTAAGCCCAGATGAAGTTCAGACAAGAAGTCAACTATTTGAAAGAGGTGATTTAGAAAAGAAACTTCCTGAGGGAGCGAAAATCTCAGAGAAAGAAGACGTCTTTGAAGGTGGAATGAACAACCAACCAAATAAAGATGGTATCAAGAGTTATCGTATCCCAGCTCTTCTCAAGACAGATAAAGGAACGCTGATTGCAGGTGCAGATGAACGTCGTCTCCATTCGAGTGACTGGGGTGATATCGGCATGGTCATCAGACGCAGTGAAGATAATGGTAAAACTTGGGGAGATCGAGTAACTATTACCAACCTACGTGACAATCCAAAGGCTTCTGATCCATCAATCGGTTCACCAGTGAATATCGATATGACCCTGACTCAAGATCCTGAAACCAAACGCATTTTTGCCATTTATGACATGTTCCCAGAAGGAAAAGGAATCTTTGGAATGTCTTCGCAAAAAGAAGAAGCCTACAAAGAAATCAATGGTAAAACCTATCAACTCCTCTATCGAGAAGGTGAACAGGAAGCTTATACTATTCGAGAAAATGGTACAGTTTACACTCCAGATGGTAAAGCAACAGACTACCGTGTTGTTGTAGAATCTGTTAAACCGGCCTATAGCGACAAGGGTGATCTATACAAGGGTGACCAGCTACTGGGCAATATCTACTTCACAACAAACAAAACTTCTCCATTTAGAATTGCGAAGGATAGCTACCTATGGATGTCTTACAGCGATGACGACGGGAAGACCTGGTCAGCGCCTCAAGATATTACTCCTATGGTCAAAGCCGATTGGATGAAATTCCTAGGAGTAGGTCCTGGAGTGGGGATTACCCTTCGTACTGGACCACATAAAGGTCGAATCGTCGTTCCTGTCTATACGACCAACCGGGCTAACCACCTCAATGGTTCTCAATCATCTCGAATCATCTACTCAGACGACCATGGTAAGACTTGGCATATGGGTGGTGGTGTCAACGACAATCGTACACTTTATGATGGTACAGTAGTCGATTCAAGTACCATGAGTAATTATTATGCTCAAAATACAGAAGCTTCAGTTGTTCAGTTAAACAATGGGGACCTCAAACTCTTTATGCGTGGGTTGACAGAAGATCTACAGGTTGCAACCAGTCATGATGGTGGTCTAACTTGGGACAATAACGTTGAACGCTACGATGTGCCAGACGTTTATGTTCAAATGGCTGCGACTCACACGGTTCAAAATGGCAAAGAGTATATTCTATTAGCAAATGCAAATGGTCCTGGTCGTAAAAATGGTTATATTCGAGTGGCTCGTGTAGAAGAAGATGGTCAGTTAACTTGGTTGCACCACCATTTGATTCAAGAAGGTGAGTATGCTTATAACTCACTTCAACAAATCGGACCAGATGAATTTGGACTTTTATATGAACACCATGCTCCTGGAGGTGTTCCATACACACTTTCCTTCAAGAAGTTCAACTGGGATTTCTTGACCAAGGAAAGAGTTTCTCCTAAAGAAGCAAAAGTAAAATATGCTATCCAAAAATGGCCAGGCATTATAGCCATGGAGTTCGATTCGGAAGTATTGGTCAACAAGGCTCCGACCCTTCAATTGGCAAATGGCAAGACAGCAACCTTTATGACCCAGTACGATACAAAAACTCTCCTATTCACAATAGACCCAGGGGATATGGGTCAAAGGATTACAGGTCTAGCCGAGGGTGCAATTGAAAGCATGCACAATTTACCAGTTTCTTTAGCTGGCTCTAAACTAAGCGATGGTATTAATGGCAGTGAAGCTGCTATCCATGAGGTGCCGGAGTACACAGGTGGTGTCAATGCAGAGGAAGCAACGGTTCATGAAGTTCCGGAGTATACAGGTCCAATGGCAACAGTAGGTGAAGAAGCAGCTCCAACGGTTGAAAAACCTGAATTCACAGGTGGTGTCAATGCAGAGGAAACCCCAGTGGCAGAGATACCAGAGTACACTGGACCATTGGCAACAGTAGGTGAAGAACCAGCTCCAACAGTAGAAAAAACAGAATTCACTGGTGGAGTCAATGCTGTTGAGGCAGCAGTCCATGAACTTCCAGAGTTCAAGGGTGGAGTCAATGCAGTTCTAGCAGCCTCAAACGAGCTTCCTGAATATAGAGGAGGTGCTAACTTTGTCTTGGCAGCTTCAAATGACCTGCCAGAGTATAAGGGTGGTGTCAATGGTGCTGAAGCAGCAGTCCTTGAAGTGCCAGAGTACAAGGGAGACACCAATCTAGTATTAGCAGCTGCAGACAACAAACTGTCTCTAGGCCAAGATGTGACCTATCAAGCGCCAGCAGCTAAACAAGATGAACTTCCAAATACGGGAAGCAAGGAAACAAGCTCACTGCTTTCCCTTGGTCTTGCAGGCGTTCTTTTATCCTTGTTTGCATTTGGCAAGAAGAGAAAAGAATAGTAAGCAAAAGCTATTTGAGTAGGTCTCAGAAGAGATAGCAGGTTTTTCATCCTGCTATCTTTCTTTATTACATTCAGCTTGATTCGAAATCATAAGAAGTCTGAAACTACTTTCAGGATAGTCTGTTCTATAAAATAGTTTTGAAACTGAAATCTATTCTATCACAATCTATTGAAAGCGCTTAACAAATGATATATAATAAGCCCATAAGAACAAGAAAGGGAGGAAAGAGGATGCCACAGATTAGCAAAGAAGCCTTGATTGAACAAATCAAAGATGGAATCATTGTCTCTTGCCAGGCACTTCCTCACGAACCGCTTTATACAGAAGCGGGAGGGGTTATCCCCTTGCTAGTCAAAGCGGCTGAGCAAGGTGGAGCAGTCGGTATCCGAGCAAACAGTGTTCGTGATATCAAGGAGATCAAGGAGGTTACGACACTCCCGATTATCGGGATCATCAAACGTGACTACCCACCACAGGAGCCATTCATTACAGCGACTATGAAAGAAGTTGATGAGTTGGCTGAACTAGACATTGAGGTTATTGCTCTGGATTGTACTAAACGTGAACGTTACGACGGTTTGGAAATCCAAGACTTTATCCGACAAGTCAAAGAAAAATATCCACATCAACTCTTAATGGCTGATACCAGTACCTTTGAAGAGGGAATAGCAGCGGTAGAAGCAGGGATTGATTTTGTTGGAACAACCCTATCAGGTTATACCTCTTATAGTCCTAAGGTAGATGGTCCAGACTTTGAACTGATCAAAAAACTCTGCGATGCCGGTGTGGATGTCATCGCTGAAGGGAAGATTCATACACCAGAACAAGCTAAGCAAATCCTTGAATATGGGGTGCGAGGTATCGTTGTTGGTGGTGCGATTACTAGACCAAAAGAGATTACGGAGCGCTTTGTTGCCGGTCTTAAATAACACAATCTCAAAAAAGAGGAGAGTGGTCGATGCGTCGGATGAAATGAAAACGTATACAAATATAAAGAACTCATTATCCAATATGGATACGCTTATCAATTAGGAGAATACAAATGAAATTTAGAAAACTAGCTTGTACAGTACTTGCGGGTGCTGCGATTCTTGGCCTTGCTGCTTGTGGTAACTCTGGTGGAAGTAAAGAGGCTGCAAATTCTGGTAGCGATAGCGGAAAAACAGAAATTACTTGGTGGGCATTCCCAGTCTTCACACAAGAAAAAACTGGTGACGGTGTTGGAACTTATGAAAAATCAATCATCGAAGCTTTTGAAAAAGCAAATCCAGATGTAAAAGTGAAATTGGAAACCATCGACTTTAAGTCAGGTCCAGAAAAGATTACAACAGCTATCGAAGCAGGAACAGCGCCAGACGTACTCTTTGACGCACCAGGACGTATTATCCAATACGGTAAAAATGGTAAATTGGCTGAGTTGAACGACCTCTTCACAGACGAATTCGTCAAAGATGTCAACAACGAAAACATCGTGCAAGCAAGTAAGGCTGGAGACAAAGCTTACATGTATCCAATCAGTTCAGCTCCATTCTACATGGCTATGAACAAGAAAATGTTGGAAGATGCTGGAGTTGCAAACCTTGTAAAAGAAGGTTGGACAACTGATGACTTTGAAAAAGTTTTGAAAGCGCTTAAAGATAAAGGCTACACTCCAGGTTCATTGTTCAGTTCTGGTCAAGGGGGAGACCAAGGAACACGTGCCTTCATTGCAAACCTTTACGGTGGTTCTGTAACAGACAAAGACGTAACTAAATATACAACTGACGATCCTAAATTCGTCAAAGGTCTTGAAAAAGCAGCTAGCTGGATCAAAGATGGTTTGTTGAACAATGGTTCACAATTTGACGGTGGAGCAGACATCCAAAACTTTGCTAACGGTCAAACTTCATACACAATCCTTTGGGCACCAGCTCAAAACGGTATCCAAGCGAAACTCTTGGAAGCAAGTAAGGTAGACGTGGTAGAAGTACCATTCCCATCAGACTCTGGTAAACCATCTCTTGAATACCTTGTAAACGGATTTGCAGTATTTAACAACAAAGACGACAAGAAAGTCGCAGCTGCTAAGAAATTCGTTCAATTCATCGCAGATGACAAAGAATGGGGTCCTAAAGACGTAGTTCGTACAGGTGCCTTCCCAGTTCGTACTTCATTTGGCAAACTTTATGAAGACAAACGTATGGAAACAATCAGTGGCTGGACTAAATACTACTCACCATACTACAACACTATCAATGGATTTGCTGAAATGAGAACACTTTGGTTCCCAATGTTGCAATCTGTATCTAATGGTGATGAAAAACCAGCGGATGCTTTGAAATCCTTCACTGAAAAAGCTAACGAAACAATCAAAAAAGCTACAAAACAATAAGCACTAAGTCAGATTGATTCCCCCTTTTCCCTGTGCACTAAGGTGTAAGAAAAGGGGGACTTTTGTTTGAAATGGTAGGAACTGTCACGAAATTAAAATGAAGTTCTTACATAAGCGAATCTTAAAAAATTTCATTTTGATTTTAAAACAGTTTAAAAAAATCAAAAACTATTCTATTTGAAAGAGAGGTGCCAACTGTGAAAGTCAATAAAATTCGCATGCGGGAAACAGTGATTTCCTATGCTTTCCTAGCACCAGTATTATTCTTCTTTGTGATCTTTGTATTGGCTCCTATGATTATGGGATTCATTACAAGTTTCTTTAACTACTCCATGACGAAATTTGAGTTTGTAGGCTTGGACAACTACATTCGCATGTTTAAAGATCCTGTCTTTACCAAGTCTTTGATCAATACCGTTATCCTGGTTATTGGATCAGTACCAATTGTTGTACTCTTCTCGCTCTTTGTAGCATCTCAAACCTATCATCAAAATGCGATTGCTCGATCTTTCTATCGTTTCGTCTTCTTCCTACCAGTTGTAACAGGTAGTGTTGCCGTAACGGTTGTATGGAAATGGATCTATGACCCACTATCAGGGATTCTAAACTTTGTCCTCAAGTCAAGTCATATCATCAGCCAAAACATTTCTTGGTTGGGTGATAAAAACTGGGCCTTGCTAGCGATTATGATCATCCTTTTGACAACATCTGTTGGTCAACCGATTATCCTTTATATCGCTGCTATGGGAAATATTGACAACTCACTTGTTGAAGCAGCGCGTGTTGATGGTGCGACTGAGTTCCAAGTGTTCTGGAAGATCAAATGGCCTAGCCTTCTTCCAACAACTCTTTACATCGCAATCATTACGACCATCAACTCATTCCAATGTTTCGCCTTGATTCAGTTGTTGACTTCTGGTGGTCCAAACTATTCAACAAGTACCTTGATGTACTATCTTTACGAAAAAGCCTTCCAATTGACAGAGTACGGCTATGCAAATACCATCGGTGTCTTCTTGGCAGTGATGATTGCCATTGTCAGCTTTGCTCAATTCAAGATCCTCGGAAACGACGTAGAATACTAAAGAAAGGAGACAGTTATGCAACCTACACAAAAGAAACCCTTAACAGCTTTCACTGTTATCTCAACGATTATCTTGCTCTTGTTGACCGTACTGTTCATCTTTCCATTCTACTGGATCTTGACAGGGGCCTTCAAATCACAGCCTGATACCATTATGATTCCACCACAATGGTTCCCTAAAATGCCAACCATGGAAAACTTCCAACAACTCATGGTGCAAAACCCTGCTATGCAGTGGATGTGGAACTCTGTATTTATCTCATTGGTAACCATGTTCTTAGTCTGTGCAACCTCTTCTCTAGCAGGTTATGTCTTGGCTAAGAAACGTTTCTATGGTCAACGCATTCTCTTTGCAGTCTTTATCGCTGCCATGGCACTTCCAAAACAAGTTGTCCTTGTACCATTGGTACGTATCGTCAACTTCATGGGAATTCACGATACACTTTGGGCAGTGATTTTGCCTTTGATTGGATGGCCATTTGGGGTCTTCCTCATGAAACAGTTCAGTGAAAACATCCCAACAGAATTGCTTGAATCAGCTAAAATCGACGGTTGTGGTGAGATCCGTACTTTCTGGAGCGTAGCCTTCCCTATCGTGAAACCAGGATTTGCAGCCCTTGCAATCTTTACCTTCATCAATACTTGGAACGACTACTTTATGCAGTTGGTTATGTTGACTTCACGTCAAAACTTGACCATCTCACTCGGGGTTGCGACCATGCAGGCCGAAATGGCAACCAACTATGGTTTGATCATGGCGGGTGCAGCTCTTGCAGCCGTGCCAATCGTAACCGTCTTCCTTGTCTTCCAAAAATCCTTCACTCAAGGGATTACTATGGGAGCTGTTAAAGGATAAGATTCTGCGAAAATCGAGTTTAAACTACATCAGCATCACCTTGCCATACTTAAGTATTGCCTGCGGTTAGCTTCCTAGTTTGTTCTTAGATTTTCATTGAGTATAAGAGAATACAGAGTTATAAGTGTCTACAAAATGGAGAGTATGCAGTTGCTTCGTGAAGTTTTGTCAGACACTTATAAACTTAAGAATGAACTCTTTTCATGATACTAGTTAGAGTAGGTTCGTTTTATGGTAACTATTTCCCGCTTTAGTGGTATCTAAGATAAGCATCTTACGCTTATCTTAGACGGAATTTTTGAGACTGACGATGAAAGAGCAACAGGCTCAAAAATTAGGAATGAAATTCCGAAGGAATTTGCTTCCGTCCGCACTGTTACAGGGAAATAGAGAAGGAACGTTCGAAACTGAAGACTAGTAACTATCAAAAACGAAGGAAACAGTATGATTTTTGACGATTTGAAAAACATCACCTTTTACAAAGGGCTTCATCCCAATCTAGATAAGGCTATCGACTATCTCTATCAGCACCGTAAGGATTCTTTCGAACTCGGTAAGTATGAGATTGACGGGGACAAGGTCTTTCTAGTTGTTCAGGAAAATGTCCTCAATCAAGCTGAAAATGATCAATTTGAGCATCATAAGAACTATGCAGACTTGCATTTGCTGGTAGAAGGGCATGAATATTCGAGCTACGGTTCACGTATCAAAGACGAGGCGGTAGCATTCGATGAAGCGAGCGACATTGGTTTTGTCCATTGTCATGAACGCTACCCACTCTTGTTGGGTTATCACAATTTTGCGATTTTCTTCCCAGGAGAACCGCATCAGCCAAATGGCTACGCAGGGATGGAAGAAAAGGTTCGCAAATATCTCTTTAAAATTTTGATTGATTAAAAGAATCAGGAGGAGCAAACATGGCACAAAAAGGAGTAAGCCTTATCAAGGCAGCATTTGATACAGATAATTTTCTCATGCGTTTCAGTGAGAAGGTCTTGGATATCGTGACAGTCAATCTTCTTTTTGTCGTCTCTTGTTTGCCTATCGTGACGATTGGAGTGGCGAAAATCAGCCTTTATGAGACCACGTTTGAGATTAAGAGAAGCAGACGGGTACCAGTATTTAGAACTTATATAAGGGCCTTTAAGCAAAATTTGAAACTGGGGCTTCAGTTGGGTCTGTTAGAGTTAGGCATTGTGTCATTAAGCCTTCTAGACCTCTATCTCTTCTGGGGACAGACTGCTTTGCCTTTCCAGATTGTCAAGGCTATTTGTTTGGGGATTCTCATCTTCCTCACTCTGGTGATGTTGGCTAGTTATCCCATCGCTGCGCGCTATAATTTGTCTTGGAAAGAAGTGCTGCAAAAAGGGCTTATCTTGGCAAGTTTTAACTTTCCTTGGTTCTTCCTCATGTTAGCCATTCTCTTTCTCATAGTGATGGTTCTTTATCTATCCGCCTTCACTCTCCTTTTGGGTGGGTCAGCTTTTATCCTCTTTGGTTTTGGTTTGCTGGTCTTTCTCCAAGCAGGATTGATGGAGAAAATTTTCGCCAAATACCAGTAGGATGACTTGTTTCTGAAACTACTTTCAATCGTTACAGTTTCTAAAATACAAGTAGAAACTAAAATCTAAGTGTATACAAGATATTGAAAGCGATTTTCACAAGGTGTATACTAAACTTGTAAAAATAGAACTGCTCTCAGCAGAAAAAAAGAAATCTTAGGAGAAAATCTATGTCAGATTTGAAAAAATACGAAGGTGTCATTCCAGCCTTCTACGCATGTTATGATGATCAAGGAGAAGTCAGTCCAGAGCGTACGCGCGACTTGGTCCAATACTTCATTGATAAGGGTGTTCAAGGTCTCTATGTCAATGGTTCTTCTGGTGAATGTATCTACCAAAGTGTGGCAGATCGCAAATTGATTTTGGAAGAAGTCATGGCAGTTGCCAAAGGAAAATTGACTATCATTGCTCACGTTGCTTGCAATAATACAAAGGATAGTATGGAACTTGCTCGCCACGCAGAAAGCTTGGGAGTAGATGCTATTGCAACGATTCCACCGATTTACTTCCGCTTGCCTGAGTACTCAGTTGCCAAATACTGGAACGATATCAGTGCTGCAGCTCCAAACACAGATTACGTGATTTACAACATTCCTCAGTTAGCGGGTGTTGCGTTGACTCCAAGCCTCTACACAGAAATGTTGAAGAATCCACGTGTTATCGGTGTTAAGAACTCTTCTATGCCAGTTCAAGATATCCAAACCTTTGTTAGCCTTGGGGGAGAAGACCATATCGTCTTCAATGGTCCAGATGAACAGTTCCTAGGTGGTCGACTCATGGGTGCCAAAGCTGGTATTGGTGGTACTTACGGTGCGATGCCAGAACTCTTCTTGAAACTCAATGAGTTGATTGCTGAGAAAGACTTGGAAACAGCGCGTGAATTGCAATACGCTATCAATGCAATCATTGGTAAATTGACTGCTGCACATGGAAATATGTACGGTGTGATTAAGGAAGTCTTGAAGATCAATGAAGGTTTGAACATTGGTTCAGTTCGTTCACCATTGACGCCAGTGACGGAAGAAGATCGACCAGTTGTAGAAGCAGCTGCAGCCTTGATTCGTGAAACCAAGGAGCGCTTCCTCTAATCCATAAGGAGGTATTTATGACACACTACGTTGCAATTGATATCGGTGGAACCAATATCAAATATGGTTTGATTGACCAAGAAGGCCAACTTGTTGAATCGCATGAAATGCCAACTGAGGCGCATAAGGGTGGTCCTCATATCTTACAAAAGACAAAAGATATCGTAGCCAGCTATTTAGAAAAAGGCCCAGTAGCAGGTGTTGCCATTTCTTCTGCAGGGATGGTGGATCCTGATAAGGGGGAAATTTTCTACGCTGGACCTCAGATTCCCAACTATGCAGGAACCCAGTTCAAGAAGGAAATCGAGACGAGTTTTGCTATTCCTTGTGAGATTGAAAATGATGTCAACTGCGCAGGTCTTGCTGAGGCAGTATCTGGTTCAGGTAAGGGAGCGAGTGTCACACTTTGCTTGACTATTGGAACAGGTATCGGTGGTTGCTTGATTATGGATGGGAAAGTCTTCCATGGATTTAGCAATTCAGCTTGCGAAGTCGGTTATATGCATATGCAGGATGGAGCTTTCCAAGACTTGGCTTCTACGACAGCCTTGGTAGAATATGTGGCAGCAGCTCATGGTGACTCAGTCGATCAGTGGAATGGCCGACGCATTTTCAAGGAAGCTACCGAAGGAAACAAGATTTGTATGGCTGGTATTGACCGCATGGTAGACTATCTAGGAAAAGGTCTGGCAAATATTTGCTACGTTGCCAATCCAGAAGTGGTCATTCTCGGTGGCGGGATCATGGGGCAAGAGGCTATCCTCAAACCGAAGATCCGCACAGCCTTGAAGGCGGCCTTGGTGCCAAGCCTAGCTGAAAAAACACGATTAGAATTTGCCCATCACCAAAACACAGCAGGGATGTTGGGAGCCTATTATCATTTTATACTCAATGAAAATCAAAAAGCAAAGTAGGAAGCTAGCCGTAGGCAGTACTTGAGTACGGCAAGGTGAAGCTGACGTGGTTTGAATTTGATTTTCGAAGAGTATCAAAACAAAACAATCCTAGTTTGGAATTATAGAATTAAGAAAAACACTGAATTACTACTTGAGTGAAAACTGTTTTACTTAATTCTTTTTTTATTGAAAAATTTGAGCCAAAGGATGTAATCGTGAGAAACTAGGAGAAAATAACCGACTTGCATGAGAAGTTAAGGAGAGAGCAATTCTATCATCAATTCAACTAGTGTTTAGTTTGAGTAAATGAGAAAATGTGGAAAAATGATATAATGAGGTGGACGAAAAATTGACAAATTAGAATTTGTAGAGGTGAGAAAAATGTAATGGTAACCTATTCACCTGAAATCGAAATCATATAAAATTACGAGGAGATTGTAAGATGAATAATTATATAAAATTAAATGAAGATAGATGGAATAATGTAAAAAATGACTATACTGAGCCATTGACACATGAAGAATTAGAAGAAGCTAGAAAGCATCCAATTTCTGTTGCCTTAACTGTTGGGGAAAAAGTCCCCACAGAATGGTTTGAAAAAGCCAAGGGAAAAAAGATATTAGGGTTAGCTTGTGGTGGTGGACAGCAGGGTCCGGTTTTTGCTGCAAAAGGTTATGATGTCACCATCATGGATTTTTCTAAATCGCAATTAGAAAGAGATGAGATGGTTGCAAAACGAGAAGGCTTAAAAATCAATACCGTTCAAGGCGATATGACAAAACCATTTCCATTTGAAAATGAAACTTTTGATATTATTTTTAATCCAGTTTCAAATGTATATATAGAAGATTTAGAAAACATGTATAAAGAAGCCTCTCGAGTATTGAAAAAGGGCGGTTTGTTAATGGTCGGATTTATGAATCCTTGGATATACATGTATGATGCTGACATTGTATGGGACAAACCCGATGAGGAATTGCTTTTAAAGTTTTCACTCCCTTTTAATTCAAGAGAGCTTGAAGAGGAAGGCAAAATCACCATCAATCCAGAATATGGATATGAATTTAGCCATACCTTAGAAAGTCAGATTAGAGGACAACTAAAAAACGGTCTCGCTATGATCGATTTTTATGAATCATGTGATAAAAGACATCGATTATCACCTTATGGAAATGATTATATCGCTACACTTTGCATTAAACTATGATATTATAGAACGTGCTTCTGAAGAATAGCTCGTTTTATTTTACGATTAGAATTTGCCCATCACCAAAATACCGCAGGGATGTTGGGTGCCTATTATCATTTCAAAACAAAACAATCCTAGTTTGGTTCAACCAAACTAGGATTTTCTAACGCGTTTTTGTCTACGATAGCCGTTGAGCTTTTTATTTTCCCAATAGCTGTTAAAGATTTTTTCTTTGCTCTCGCGATTGATTTCTAAAAAGTAGGCATAAATCAAATCTATTAAAATGAGCATAGGGAGCTGAGCGGAAATACGCTGGATGTAAGAAGATTGACTATGACTTGCGACAAGGACTGTTTCGGTATAAGCCTGACTATTTTTATTTGGAGCACTGGTAAATAAAATGGTCTTAGCCCCCATTTCCTTGGCATCCAACAAACTATCGAGGACGGATTGGGTAGTGCCTGATAGAGAAAAGCCAAGTACCAAACAGTTTTCATCCATGATACTGGTCGTCCAAGCAAAGCCATCCCGATCGGTCAAAGCTTCACAGACAACACCTAGACGCATAAAGCGCAGTTTCATCTCACGGGCAATCAGACCAGAACTTCCCGTCCCAAAGAAGTAAACTCGTTCTGCGTCATCGATTAATTGGGCGACGCGTTCCAGTTGTTCTTCGTCAATCAAATCCTGTGTTTGTTCTCTCATGATACTGTAGCTTCGTAAAACACGTTTGGTCAAAGGACTGTGTTTGTGCGAATGAGTGTCCGGTTTACTAGCCTGATGCTGGTATTGAAAGACGAACTCTCGGTAGCCTGTAAAACCACACTTTTTGGCAAAACGGGTCAAGGCTGCTTGGGAGATATGTAATTTCTGGGTAACTTGCTGAGAAGAGAGATCATCTTGGATCGTTTCAGCTTGCAAAAAATAGCGAGCGATTTCTTGCTCGAGCTCGGTTAATTCTTCAAAATGGAGGTCGATTATGGTTGCGATATCTGGCTTGTTCATGAGGCTCCTTTTTATGAGTCAAAGTCTTAAAAATTAACGCTTTCCTAACTATTACTATCATTATATCATAGAAAATAGGATAACCAAAT
The DNA here is from genome assembly GCF_002096595.1 of Streptococcus oralis subsp. oralis. Classification (GTDB taxonomy): domain Bacteria; phylum Bacillota; class Bacilli; order Lactobacillales; family Streptococcaceae; genus Streptococcus; species Streptococcus oralis_D. Next base: position 143,659 of record NZ_NCUR01000008.1, on the reverse strand, counting down.
AAAAAGGCATTTTCAATTAAAAGTCAAAAAATGCTTCGACTTTTCCAAGAGTTTCTCCGTAAAATATGGTACAATGAAATATACTGAGCTTCACCTGTTTGCTCTATTATTTTAGGGAAAATAAAGGTGGAAATCGGGAATTTTTCTAGAAAAGAGCCTTAGTTGTATGAGAAAATTTAATAGCCATTCGATTCCGATTCGGCTTAATTTACTATTTGCGATTGTCATCCTGCTCTTTATGGCCATTATTGGTCGTTTGTTATACATGCAGGTGCTCAATAAAGATTTTTATGAAACAAAATTGGCCTCAGCCAGCCAAACAAGGGTAACAACCAGTTCAGCTCGTGGACAGATTTATGATGCAGCAGGGAAACCCTTGGTAGAAAACACTGTCAAGCAGGTTGTTTCTTTCACACGAAACAATAAAATGACGGCAGCTGAATTGAAGGAGACAGCCAAGAAACTTCTCACATATGTAAATGTAACTTCCCCTGATCTGACTGATCGACAGATTGCAGACTACTACTTGGCGGACCAGGATATTTACAAAAAAACAGTCGAATCCTTGCCAAGCGATAAACGCCTGGATTCAGATGGGAACCGCTTATCGGAAGCGACACTTTACAATAATGCGGTTGAAAGCATTGACGTGAGTCAACTTAATTATACAGATGACCAGAAAAAGGAAATCTATCTCTTTAGTCAGCTCAATGCCGTTGAAAATTTTGCAACGGGAACCATTTCTACGGACGCCTTAGATGATACCCAAGTTGCTCTCGTTGCATCAGCGTCCAAGGAATTACCAGGGATTAGTATTTCAACTTCATGGGATCGAAAAGTCCTAGACACTTCTTTGTCAACAATCGTTGGTAGCGTTTCAAATGAAAAGTCAGGACTTCCAGCAGAGGAAGTTGATGCCTATCTCAAAAAAGGGTATTCTCTCAATGACCGAGTGGGAACTTCCTATCTTGAAAAGCAATATGAAGATGTTCTTCAAGGGAAACGCTCCGTCAAAGAAATCCACCTCGACAAACACGGAAATATGGAAAGTGTGGAAAATGTCGAAGAAGGAAGCAAAGGAAACAACATCAAGTTAACGGTTGACCTAGCTTTCCAGGATGGTGTGGATGACCTACTCAAGAGCTACTTCAACTCAGAGTTGGGCAATGGCGGAGCCAAATACTCTGAAGGAGTCTACGCTGTAGCTCTTAATCCTAAAACCGGTGCAGTTTTGGCCATGTCGGGTGTCAAGCATGATGTCGAATCCGGTAAATTAAGTTCAGATTCGCTTGGAACAATAACCAACGTCTTTGTGCCAGGATCTGTTGTTAAGGCAGCGACCATCAGCTCTGGTTGGGAAAATGGAGTCTTGTCAGGTAATCAAACCTTGACAGACCAGCCGATTGTTTTCCAAGGTTCGGCCCCTATCAATTCATGGTATACCTTGTCATATGGCTCTTTCCCTATCACAGCAGTTGAGGCTCTAGAATACTCTTCTAATACCTATATGGTTCAAACTGCGCTAGGAATCATGGGACAAACCTACACACCAAATATGGTGGCCGCAACGGGGCAGTTAGAGACTGCAATGGGCAAATTGAGATCAACCTTCGGGGAATACGGACTCGGAGCTTCAACAGGGATTGATCTCCCAGATGAATCCACAGGATTTACGCCAAAAGAATTTGATTTGGGGAACTATATCAATAATTCCTTTGGTCAGTTTGACAACTACACACCAATGCAGTTAGCCCAGTATGTCGCAACCATTGCAAACAATGGCGTACGTTTGGCTCCTCACATCGTTGAAGGGGTTTATGGAAACAATGACCAAGGTGGCTTAGGCAGCCTGGTTCAAGAAACAGCCACTAAGGAACTGAACAAGGTCAATATCTCAGAATCAGATATGGCTATCTTGCAGCAAGGTTTCTATCAAGTTTCGCATGGAACGAGTGCTCTGACAACTGGTCGTGCCTTTTCAAATGGCGCAGCCGTTTCCATCAGCGGGAAAACGGGTACTGCCGAAAGTTACGTTAATGGCGGTCAAAAAGCCAATAATACCAATGCAGTCGCCTATGCACCGACCGAAAATCCTCAAATCGCGGTCGCAGTCGTCTTTCCTCATAATACCAACCTTACAAACGGTGTCGGACCTTCGATTGCACGCGACATTATCAACCTCTATAACCAACACCATCCAATGAATTAGAAAGGAACTTATGCTGTATCCAACACCTATTGCCAAGCTGATTGATAGCTATTCAAAGTTACCAGGTATCGGAATCAAAACGGCTACCCGCCTAGCCTTCTATACCATTGGAATGTCTGATGACGATGTCAATGAATTTGCCAAAAATCTCCTGTCTGCTAAGCGGGAATTAACCTATTGTTCCATCTGTGGCCGTTTAACGGATGATGATCCTTGCTCGATCTGTACAGATCCGACTCGTGATCAGACAACCATCTTGGTACTAGAGGATAGTCGCGATGTGGCTGCTATGGAAAACATCCAAGAATACCATGGACTCTATCATGTCTTGCACGGCCTCATTTCTCCGATGAATGGTATCAGCCCAGACGATATCAACCTCAAGAGTCTTATGACCCGTCTCATGGATAGTGAGGTTTCAGAGGTGATTGTGGCAACCAATGCGACGGCAGATGGGGAAGCGACATCTATGTATCTCTCTCGTTTGCTCAAGCCAGCTGGTATCAAGGTCACTCGTCTAGCACGAGGACTAGCCGTGGGAGCAGATATCGAGTATGCAGACGAAGTCACACTCTTACGAGCCATTGAAAATCGGACAGAGTTGTAGGAGTAGACAAATTTACGAACTAAATTTATTCATAAGAAAATTAAGGAGACCGATTTTGATGTTATAGGTCTCTTTTATGTTTCTTAAATTCTAGTACCATGTTCAAGTTTCAAAAAAGAAGCAAATATGATATACTAAAGAACGAGTATTCTATTAGAATTAGGACAAGCAATATGAAACAAACAATTATTCTTTTATACGGTGGGCGTAGTGCAGAGCGTGAAGTCTCTGTCCTTTCAGCTGAAAGTGTTATGCGTGCGGTCAACTACGACCGTTTCACAGTCAAGACTTTCTTTATCAGTCAGTCAGGTGACTTTATCAAAACGCAAGAATTTAGCCAGACTCCAGGTCAAGAAGATCGTCTCATGACCAATGCGACTATTGACTGGGACAAGAAAATAGCGCCAAGTGCTATCTACGAAGAAGGTGCAGTGGTCTTTCCAGTTCTTCATGGTCCGATGGGAGAGGATGGCTCTGTTCAAGGATTCTTGGAAGTTTTGAAAATGCCTTATGTCGGCTGCAATATCTTGTCATCCAGTCTTGCCATGGATAAAATCACGACCAAGCGTGTTTTAGAATCTGTAGGGATTGCCCAAGTACCTTATGTGGCCATCGTTGAAGGTGATGATGTGACTGCTAAAATCGCTGAAGTTGAAGAAAAACTGACTTATCCAGTCTTCACGAAGCCGTCAAACATGGGTTCAAGTGTGGGTATTTCTAAGTCTGAAAACCATGAGGAACTCCGTCAAGCTTTGGAACTTGCCTTCCAATATGACAGCCGTGTCTTGGTAGAACAAGGAGTGAATGCGCGTGAAATCGAGGTTGGTCTCTTGGGCAACTACGATGTGAAGAGCACGCTTCCTGGTGAAGTGGTCAAGGATGTTGCCTTTTATGACTATGATGCCAAGTATATCGATAACAAGATTACCATGGATATCCCAGCTAAGATTAGTGATGATGTAGTAGCTGTCATGCGTCAAAATGCAGAAACTGCCTTCCGTGCGATTGGTGGCCTCGGTCTGTCTCGTTGTGATTTCTTCTATACAGATAAGGGCGAAATTTTCCTAAACGAGCTCAATACCATGCCAGGTTTTACCCAGTGGTCTATGTACCCACTACTTTGGGACAATATGGGAATCAGCTACCCAGAACTAATTGAGCGATTGGTTGACCTTGCTAAGGAAAGTTTTGACAAGCGCGAAGCGCATTTGCTATAAAATGAAAGAGAGGGTAGGAGTTAGAACCATCACTGTTAGGTGAGTCGAGTTCTCGGACTTCAACCCTTTTTAAAGGAGTAGAAATGAAATTAACGATCCATGAAGTTGCCCAAGCTGTTGGAGCTAAAAATGATGTTAGTCTTTTTGCGGATGCTCAGTTAGAAAAGGCTGAGTTTGACAGTCGTTTGATTGGGACGGGAGATTTGTTTGTGCCACTTAAAGGTGCGCGTGATGGTCATGACTTTATCGAAACAGCTTTTGAAAATGGTGCTGCAGTAACCTTATCCGAGAAAGAGGTTGCAAATCATCCCTACATTCTAGTAGACGACGTCTTGACTGCCTTTCAAACCCTTGCGGCCTACTATCTTGAAAAAACGGCTGTTGATGTCTTAGCTGTTACGGGTTCAAATGGGAAGACGACGACCAAGGATATGTTGGCGCACTTACTGTCAACAACCTACAAGACCTACAAAACCCAAGGCAATTACAATAACGAGATTGGCCTTCCCTACACAGTCCTTCATATGCCTAAAGGAACAGAAAAGTTGGTCTTGGAGATGGGGCAGGATCACTTGGGAGATATTCATCTCTTGTCTGAAGTGGCTCATCCTAAGACAGCCATCGTGACCTTGGTTGGAGAAGCTCATTTGGCCTTTTTCAAAGACCGTTCAGAGATTGCTAAAGGGAAGATGCAAATTGCAGATGGTATGGCACCTGGTTCCTTGCTTTTAGCACCAGTCGACTCCATTGTAGAGGACTATTTGCCCACTGATAAAAAGGTGGTCCGTTTTGGGCAAGGAGCAGAGCTGGAAATTACAGACTTGATTGAGCGCAAGGATAGTCTGACCTTTAAGGCTAATTTTTTGGAACAAACCCTCGATTTGCCAGTGACAGGTAAGTACAATGCCACCAATGCTATGATTGCTGCTTATGTAGCTCTACAAGAAGGAGTTTCAGAGGAGCAAATTCGTCAGGCCTTCCAGAACCTAGAATTGACGCGTAACCGCACCGAGTGGAAGAAAGCAGCCAATGGAGCAGATATTCTGTCTGACGTATACAATGCCAATCCAACAGCCATGAAGTTGATTTTGGAGACATTTTCTGCCATTCCAGCTAACGAAGGAGGTAAGAAAATTGCTGTTCTAGCAGATATGAAGGAACTCGGCGACCAGTCTGTCCAACTCCATAAACAGATGATTTTGAGTCTATCGCCAGATGTGCTGGATACCGTTATTTTCTATGGAGAAGATATTTCGGAATTAAGCCAACTGGCTAGTAAAATGTTCCCAATCGGCCACGTTTTCTACTTCAAGAAAACAGCCGACGAGGACCAATTTGAAGATCTAGTCAAGCAGGTTAAGGAAAGCCTCAGTGCCAATGACCAAATTTTGCTCAAAGGCTCTAACTCCATGAATCTAGCCAAGTTGGTAGAAAGTTTAGAAAATGAATGCAAGTGATTTTGCCAAGTATCTGCAAAGAATGTTAGCTATTACGGATACTGGATTAACCTTTACAAAAGATCCTTTCGACCGTGAGCGCTACGAGGACTTGCGAAGTCTGTTATCTGAAATGTTGAATCAGGGATTAGATTTAGATTCAGTAGAAGTGGCAGAAGTTATGAAACCAACTTCCGCTTATGCAACTCCTCTGATGGACGTCCGTGCTTGGATTGTTGAGGATGAAAAAGTATGTTTAGTTAGAGGAAAAGGAGAGGATAGTTGGGCTTTGCCAGGTGGATTTGGTGAAGTCGGCTACTCTCCAACCGAAAATATTCTCAAAGAAATTGAAGAAGAAACCGGCTTTACAGCAAAAGCTGAAAGGTTACTTGCAGTTTTTGATACCAATCGTTTCCAACTGCAGAGCAAACAATATGCAAAGTTTGTCTTTGAATGTAAGCTTCTTGATGGACAATTTCAAGAGAATCAAGAAATTGCTGAGCTTCAATTTTTTGCCATTGACCAATTGCCAGTCTTATCTGAAAAACGCATCACCAAGGAGCAAATGGAGATTCTTTGGCAGGTTTATAAAGGACAAAGAGACCAATATGTTGATTAGTTTATGCTAGAGAAGTTGACAAATCAAAAAAGGGTATCTGCAAGGTGCATTTCTGCAATACAAATGATATAATAGGTTGCGAATTTAAGACGCAAGTATTCTATGCATGGCATGGAATCAAGTTTTTCAAAAAATTTAAAAGTTGGGGAAAGTGAATTTTTTACTGCCTCTAGCTAGATGAACGAGGAATAGAATATGAATTTGTGGGATAAATTATTTACCACACAGATATCAGAACCGCCCCAGTTTGAACTCCACTGGTACATTGGTTTGTTATGTTTACTGGCTCTTACTTTCTATGTTTCTTATCGTTTTCGCGATAAAGTGGCTTACCAGCGTTTTATTCAGATCCTTCAGTCTGTTCAACTGATTGTTCTGTATAGCTGGTATTGGGGGAATCACATGCCTCTGTCAGAAAGTTTGCCCTTCTATCATTGCCGTATCGCCATGTTTGTGATGCTCTTAATTCCAGGAACATCCAAGTACAAACAATACTTTGCCCTTTTAGGAACTTTTGGAGCAACAGCAGCACTAGCTTACCCTCTCTTTGATCCCTACCCATTTCCACACGTGACCATTTTGTCTTTCATTATCGGACATGTTGCCCTTTTAGGAAATTCGCTTCTATACTTGTTTAGAAACTATCAGCCATCCCTTCTCGATTTGAAGAATGTGGTGGTGATTACTTTCGCCTTAAATGGCTTGATATGGGTTGTCAACTTAGTTGTAGGTGGGGATTATGGATTTTTGAGTAAACCACCAATTGTTGGAAACTTCGGCCAGCCCTTAAATTATCTCATTGTTTCGACTGTTATCGTGATAGCAATTCGCTTAACAGGGAAATTAGTAGAAAATTTTTTACAACAAAAATCGGAAGAATTTATTCAAGAGAAGATCTAAAATGATCTTCTCTTTTTTGGATTTTTAAGAAACAAAAAGGAAATTGTGAACGTTAACTTCAAAAAATCTCTTAGAAGAAGAATTTTTCTAGAATTTTCTCAAAAAACATGCAGGAATTTTATCAAAAAATAAGCACGATTGGATTTTTTGTGTTATAATATTCTTTGAATAGCTATGCCCAAACATAGTTATTAAATAGAAGTGAGAAACTTGGAAGACAGAGAGGATGCGATGTAATGACTAGAGATGGTTTTTTTACAGGCTTAGATATCGGAACTAGCTCGATTAAAGTGCTAGTAGCTGAGCATAGAGATGGTGAAGTAAATGTAATTGGTGTTAGCAATGCCAAAAGTAAAGGTGTAAAAGACGGAATTATTGTTGATATTGAAGCAGCTGCTTCAGCAATCAAATCTGCGATCACACAGGCAGAAGAGAAAGCTGGTATTTCTATTAAGTCTGTTAACGTTGGCCTTCCAGCAAATCTTTTGCAGGTTGAACCAACACAAGGAATGATTCCTGTAACTTCAGATACCAAAGAAATCACGGATCAAGATGTTGAAAATGTTGTCAAATCAGCTTTGACTAAGAGCATGACTCCTGATCGTGAAGTGATTACCTTTATTCCAGAAGAATTCATCGTGGATGGTTTCCAAGGAATTCGTGACCCTCGTGGTATGATGGGTGTTCGCTTGGAAATGCGTGGTCTGCTTTACACAGGTCCTCGTACAATTCTACACAATCTTCGCAAGACGGTTGAGCGTGTAGGTATTCATGTTGATAATGTGATTATTTCACCTTTGGCAATCGTGAACTCCGTTCTCAATGAAGGCGAACGCGAATTTGGTGCGACTGTCATTGACATGGGTGGAGGTCAGACTACTGTAGCGACTATCCGCAACCAAGAATTGCAGTTCACTAACATCTACCAAGAAGGTGGAGATTACGTTACAAAAGACATTTCTAAAGTCTTGAAAACATCTCAAAAAATTGCAGAAAGTTTGAAACTGAACTATGGTGAAGCTTACGTTCCACTTGCAAGTAACGAAACTTTCCAAGTTGAAGTAATTGGTGAAGTAGAACCTGTTGAAGTAACAGAAAGCTACTTGGCAGAAATTATCTCAGCACGCATCAAACATATCTTTGACCAAATCAAACAAGAGTTGGAAAGAAGACACTTGTTGGATTTGCCAGGAGGTATCGTCCTTATCGGTGGAAATGCAATTTTGCCAGGAATTGTTGAATTAGCCCAAGAAGTATTTGGTGTTCGCGTAAAACTCTATGTACCAAATCAAGTTGGAATTCGCAACCCTGCATTTGCGCACGTGATTAGCTTGTCTGAGTTTGCTGGTAAATTGACTGAAGTCAATCTTCTTGCTCAAAAAGCAGTTAAAGGAGATGAATTCCTTCGTCAAAAACCAATCAACTTTGGCATTCCAAATCAACGTTTGAATCCAGTAGCGCAGCCAAGTCCAGCACAAACATCTCCAGCTGAAACTGTGCAGGAAGCTCCAGTCGCTCCTAAGGAAGAATTCCAAGCAAGTTCTCAAAGTAAACCGAAGCTAACAGAACGTTTCCGTGGTTTGATCGGAAGCATGTTTGATGAATAAAAGAGGATAAGAAATTATGACATTTTCATTTGATACAGCAGCAGCTCAAGGCGCAGTTATTAAGGTAATTGGTGTCGGTGGTGGTGGTGGCAACGCCATCAACCGCATGGTTGACGAAGGTGTTGCTGGTGTAGAATTTATCGCAGCCAACACTGATGTGCAAGCTCTTAGCAGTACGAAAGCAGAAACAGTTATCCAACTTGGTCCAAAATTGACTCGTGGTTTGGGTGCTGGAGGACGTCCGGAAGTTGGACGTAAAGCTGCAGAAGAAAGTGAAGAAGCTTTGACGGAAGCTATCACTGGAGCGGACATGGTCTTTATCACTGCAGGTATGGGTGGTGGATCTGGTACAGGTGCAGCCCCTGTTATTGCACGTATCGCTAAAGATCTTGGTGCTCTTACAGTTGGTGTTGTGACACGTCCTTTCGGATTTGAAGGAAGCAAACGTGGCCAGTACGCTGTAGAAGGAATCAACGAACTTCGCGAGCATGTTGATACTTTGTTGATTATCTCTAACAACAACTTGCTTGAAATTGTTGACAAGAAAACGCCACTTCTTGAAGCTCTTAGCGAAGCAGATAATGTCCTTCGCCAAGGTGTTCAAGGGATCACTGACTTGATCACGAACCCAGGATTGATTAACCTTGACTTTGCTGACGTGAAAACTGTAATGGCAAACAAAGGGAATGCCCTTATGGGTATCGGTATCGGTAGTGGTGAAGAGCGCGTTGTTGAAGCGGCTCGTAAAGCAATTTACTCTCCACTTCTTGAAACAACTATCGATGGTGCAGAGGATGTCATCGTCAACGTTACTGGTGGTCTTGATTTGACTTTGATTGAAGCAGAAGAAGCTTCAGAAATCGTCAACCAAGCAGCTGGCCAAGGTGTAAACATCTGGCTTGGAACATCAATTGATGAAAGCATGAAGGATGAAATCCGTGTTACTGTTGTAGCGACAGGTGTTCGTCAAGAGCGCGTGGAAAAAGTAGTTGGAGCTCGTAGCAACCAACCAGTTGGACGCCCATCAACTAAAGCTCCACAAGCACACACATTTGACCGTCAATTCGACTTGGAAGAAACAGCAGAATTGCCTAAATCAAGCCCTCGTCGCTTTGAAACAAACCAAGCGTCTGCATTTGGAGACTGGGACTTGCGTCGTGAGTCTATTGTTCGTCAAACAGATCCAGTTGTTTCACCGGTAGAACGGTTCGAAACACCAGTTTCACAAGATGAAGATGAATTGGATACACCTCCATTCTTCAAAAATCGTTAATCAATGAATTTGAAAAAAAATACTGAATTAGTTTTTCAGCAAATAGCTGATGCTAGTCAAGAAGCCAACCGTGCTCTAGATGCTGTTTCAGTAATCGCAGTGACAAAGTATATAGATGTACAAACAGCGGAAGCCTTGCTTCCGCTTGGTGTCCGTCATATAGGTGAAAATCGAGTTGATAAATTTTTAGAAAAATATCAGGCATTGAAAGATTACCCAGTTACTTGGCATTTAATAGGAACACTACAGAGACGGAAAGTGAAAGAAGTAATCCCATATGTGGATTACTTTCATGCTTTAGACTCCCTAAAGTTAGCCCAGGAAATTCAAAAGAGAACAGATCATGTTATCAAGTGTTTCTTGCAGGTCAATATTTCTGGGGAAGAAAGCAAGCATGGGTTTTCAAAAGAAGAATTGCTAGAACTTTTGCCAGAATTGGCTAAGTTAGATCAGATTGAGTATGTTGGTTTAATGACCATGGCTCCTTTTGAGGCAGACAGTGAGGAATTGAAAGAAATTTTCAAGGATACGCAGGCTCTGCAAGCAGAAATTAGAGAAAAACAAATCCCTAATATGCCGATGACAGAGCTAAGCATGGGAATGAGTCGTGATTTTAAAGAAGCGATTCAGTTCGGCTCAACCTTTGTTCGAATCGGTACAGCATTTTTTAAATAGGAGAGAGCTATGTCTTTAAAAGATAGATTCGATAAATTTATAGATTATTTTACAGAAGACGGAGAAGAAACGACTAACTACCAGACTCAACAAGAGGAAACAGTTAGCCCAGCCATCTCATCTTCTAAAGAATTACCAGCACCTGCTCAGTCAGGATCAGCAAAAGATGCAAATATTACTCGTCTTCATGCGCGTCAGCAAGAATTGGCGATGCAAAGCCATCGTTCAGATGAGAGAGTGACAATTGACGTTCGCTATCCAAGAAAATATGAAGATGCAACGGAAATTGTAGATTTGTTGGCTGGAAATGAAAGTATTTTAATTGATTTCCAATACATGACAGAAGTACAAGCCCGTCGTTGCCTTGATTACTTGGACGGAGCCCGTCATGTCTTGGCTGGAAATATGAAAAAAGTTGCGAGCACGATGTATCTATTGACTCCTGTCAACGTTATCGTGAATATTGAAGATATCAAACTTCCAGATGAATCACAAAGCGCTGAGTTTGGTTTTGATATTAAACGAAATAGAGCAAGATAATGATTTTCTTAATCCGTTTAATCCAAAATGCGGTTAGCATTTACTCGATCATTCTCGTTGCATTTGCTCTTCTTTCATGGTTTCCAAATGCCTATGAAAGCCAGCTAGGTCGCTTAGTTATCAGACTTGCTCGCCCAGTTATTGAGCCTCTTCGTAAGCTCAATCTACAATTTGCTGGTCTTGATTTTACGGTTTGGGCGGCGCTGATTTTGATTCAGTTTGTTGGAAATATCTTAACACGACTAGTCCTATTACTATGACAGTAAATCGAGCCATTTATCAGCATTTTTCCCAAGATGATATTCCTTTTATTGATAAGGGATTAGAGTGGATCAAGCGGGTAGAAGATACATATGCACCGGTGCTTACTCCATTTATCAATCCCCATCAGGAACAGATCTTGAGGGTGTTAGCTGGGACATATGGACTGGGTTGCCAAAGTAGTGGTGATTTTCTTTCGACAGAGTCGATTCGAGTTCTTCTCTATCCAGATTACTTTGAACCAGAGATATCAGACTTTGAAATGGCCTTGTTGGAAATCTGCTATCCGAGTAAGTTTGAACAACTGAGTCATGGAAAAATATTGGGAACAATCATCAACCAACTAGGAATTGACCGTAAATTATTTGGTGATATCTTGGTAGATGAAAAGAGAGCACAGATTTTTGTCAATCGCGATTTCATTCCTCTTTTTCAGGATGGAATAAGAAAGATTGGCAGACTTCCTGTATCGCTGGAGGAACGTCCTTTTACCGATAGGATTTTGTCTAAAATTGATTATAGAGAACGAGAAATTTTAGTTTCGAGTTTTCGATTGGATGCCCTCTTATCAAGTGCCTTGAAATTATCTAGAAACCAAGCTAGTCAACTGATAGAGAAAAAATCTGTTCAGGTAAACTATCATCTGGTTGAAAAAAGTGATTACCAGGTTGCAGTTGGAGATTTGATCAGTGTGAGAAAGTTTGGTCGTCTAAAAATTGTCAAAGATAATGGACAGACAAAAAAAGACAAGATAAAATTAAGCATTCAATTATTATTAAGTAAGTGAGGAAAAGTATGCCAATTACATCGTTAGAAATTAAAGATAAAACCTTTGGTACAAGATTTAGAGGTTTTGACCCAGAAGAAGTAGATGAATTTCTGGATATCGTTGTTCGTGACTATGAAGACTTGGTTCGTAGCAATCACGACAAAGAAACGCACATCAAGAACTTGGAAGAGCGTTTGTCTTACTTTGATGAAATGAAGGATTCCTTGAGCCAATCAGTTTTGATTGCCCAGGATACTGCTGAGCGTGTCAAACAAGCTGCTCAAGAACGTTCAAACAATATTATTCAACAAGCTGAACAAGACGCTCAGCGTTTGCTCGAAGAAGCGAAATACAAGGCAAACGAAATTCTTCGTCAGGCAACAGATAATGCTAAGAAAGTTGCCGTTGAGACTGAAGAATTGAAGAACAAGAGCCGTGTATTCCATCAGCGTCTTAAATCAACGATTGAAAGTCAGTTAGCTATTGTTGAATCATCTGATTGGGAAGATATTCTTCGCCCAACAGCTACTTACCTTCAGACAAGTGATGAAGCCTTTAAAGAAGTGGTTGGTGAAGTTCTTGGTGAAACAGTATCTTTACAACCAGAGGAAGAACCAATTGATATGACTCGTCAATTCACACCAGAAGAGGTAGCAGAGTTGCAAGCTCGTATCGAAGCTGGAAACAAAGAATTAGCTGAATTTGAAGCCCAACAAAATCAACAGACAGAAGAAAGTGACCAGCATGAAGAGTCAGTTGAAGTAGAAGTTACTGCAGCAACTGAGGAAGATGCAAACAAAGAATCTGTTCTTATCCTATAAAAAATTTGAGAACAAGATTTAACCAACTATATTTTCAGCGAGCGGGAGATGGTGCGAGTCCTGCAATCCCTAGTGGTTAGATTATCCTCTCAACGAATCTAGTCTGAAAGCAGTAAGACTGGACGTTCCCCACGTTACGGGAAAAGAGGAAAAGAGACGCTGTCTTTTTTCGAACAAAGGTGGTACCACGATTTTCGTCCTTTTTTGCGAGTCGTGGTTTTTATTTTGTCATTTTAAATTAAAGGAGTAACAATGAAACTTAAAGAAACCCTCAATCTAGGGAAAACAGACTTTCCTATGCGTGCTGGTCTTCCAACCAAAGAACCAGTTTGGCAAAAAGAATGGGAAGAAGCAAAACTTTACCAACGTCGTCAAGAATTGAACCAAGGAAAACCACATTTCACTTTGCATGATGGACCTCCGTATGCAAACGGAAATATCCATGTTGGACATGCCATGAACAAGATTTCCAAAGATATTATTGTTCGTTCTAAGTCTATGTCAGGATTTTACGCTCCTTATATCCCAGGTTGGGATACACATGGTCTGCCAATCGAACAAGTTTTGGCAAAACAAGGTGTTAAACGTAAAGAAATGGACTTGGTTGAGTACTTGAAACTTTGCCGCGAGTATGCTCTTTCTCAAGTTGATAAACAACGTGAAGACTTTAAACGTTTGGGTGTTTCTGGTGACTGGGAAAATCCTTATGTGACTTTGACTCCAGACTATGAAGCAGCTCAAATCCGTGTCTTCGGTGAAATGGCTAAAAAGGGCTATATCTATCGTGGTGCCAAGCCAGTTTACTGGTCATGGTCTTCTGAGTCAGCCCTTGCAGAAGCGGAAATTGAATACCATGACTTGCTTTCAACTTCCCTTTACTATGCTAACCGTGTCAAAGACGGAAAAGGTGTGCTTGATACAGATACTTACATCGTTGTTTGGACAACAACTCCATTTACCATCACTGCTTCTCGTGGGTTGACTGTTGGTACGGATATTGATTACGTAGTCGTACAACCTGCTGGTGAATCTCGTAAGTTTGTGGTTGCTTCAGAATTGTTGAACAGTTTGTCTGAGAAATTTGGCTGGGCTGATGTTCAGGTCTTGGCGACCTATCGTGGGCAAGAACTCAACCAAATCGTGACAGCTCACCCATGGGATACAGCAGTAGATGAGTTGGTAATCCTTGGTGACCACGTTACAACAGACTCTGGTACAGGTATTGTCCATACGGCTCCAGGTTTTGGTGAGGATGACTACAATGTCGGTGTTGCCAATGGTCTTGAAGTTGCAGTGACAGTTAATGAACGCGGGATTATGATGGCAAATGCTGGCTCTGACTTTGAAGGTCAATTCTATGACAAGGTGGTACCAACTGTTATCGAAAAACTGGGTGATTTACTCCTTGCTCAAGAAGAAATCTCCCACTCCTACCCATTTGACTGGCGTACGAAAAAACCAATCATCTGGCGTGCTGTTCCACAATGGTTTGCCTCAGTTTCAAAATTCCGCCAAGAAATCTTGGACGAAATTGAAAAAGTGAAATTCCACTCAGAATGGGGTAAAGTGCGTCTTTACAATATGATTCGTGACCGTGGCGACTGGGTTATCTCTCGTCAACGTGCTTGGGGAGTTCCACTTCCTATCTTCTATGCTGAAGACGGAACACCAATCATGACTGCTGAAACGATCGAGCACGTGGCTCAACTCTTTGAGGAACACGGTTCTATCATCTGGTGGGAACGTGATGCCAAAGACCTCTTGCCAGAAGGATTTACACATCCAGGCTCACCAAATGGCGAGTTCAAGAAAGAAACAGACATCATGGACGTTTGGTTTGACTCAGGCTCATCATGGAATGGAGTAGTGGTCAACCGTCCAGAACTCAAATATCCAGCAGACCTCTACCTAGAAGGCTCTGACCAATACCGTGGTTGGTTCAACTCATCACTTATCACATCTGTTGCCAACCATGGCGTAGCACCATACAAACAAATCTTGTCACAAGGTTTTGCCCTTGATGGTAAAGGTGAGAAGATGTCTAAATCTCTTGGAAATACCATTGCACCAAGCGATGTTGAAAAACAATTTGGTGCGGAAATCTTGCGCCTCTGGGTAACAAGTGTTGACTCAAGCAACGACGTGCGTATCTCTATGGATATCTTGAGCCAAGTCTCTGAAACTTACCGTAAGATCCGTAACACACTTCGCTTCTTGATTGCCAATACATCTGACTTTAACCCAGCTCAAGACGCAGTGGCTTACGATGAGCTTCGTTCTGTTGATAAGTACATGACCATCCGCTTTAACCAACTTGTTAAGACCATTCGTGATGCTTATGCTGACTTCGAATTCTTGACCATCTACAAGGCCTTGGTGAACTTTATCAACGTTGACTTGTCAGCCTTCTACCTTGATTTTGCCAAAGATGTTGTCTACATTGAAGGTGCCAAATCACTCGAACGCCGTCAAATGCAGACTGTCTTCTATGACATTCTTGTCAAAATCACCAAACTCTTGACACCAATCCTTCCTCACACTGCAGAAGAAATCTGGTCATATCTTGAGTTTGAAGCTGAAGACTTCGTTCAATTATCAGAACTACCAGAAGCGGAAACTTTTGCCAACCAAGAAGAAATCTTGGATACATGGGTAGCCTTCATGGACTTCCGTGGACAGGCTCAAAAAGCCTTGGAAGAAGCTCGTAATGCCAAAGTAATCGGTAAATCACTCGAAGCCCACTTGACAGTTTATCCAAATGAAGTGGTGAAAACTCTTCTTGGAGCATTGGATAGCAATGTGGCTCAACTTTTGATCGTATCAGAATTGACCATCGCTGAAGGTGCAGCTCCAGAGAGTGCAGTAAGCTTTGAAGATGTTGCCTTTACAGTTGAACGCGCTGCAGGTGAAGTTTGTGACCGCTGCCGTCGTATCGATCCAACTACTGCAGAACGTAGCTACCATGCAGTTATCTGTGACCACTGTGCAAGCATCGTAGAAGAAAACTTTGCAGACGCTGTCGCAGAAGGATTTGAAGCGAAATAATCAGATTAGAAATATGTCTTCTCATAGTTTAAGATGAGATGAAAAGGAAAAAGAGAGGAAGTCATTTCTCTCTTTTTTGTTGGATTCTAGTCTTCTTATATCTGAAATAGAATTGCATAAAATACGATTTTAAGTATATTTTTGGAATTTTTTATAATAATCATGAAAATCTTTAGTGCTTGATAAAAGTGTTTTTAGAAGCATTGGTTTCCTTAAAAATTGTGACAAATAAATTGAATAATCTAGTAAATTTCGGTAGAATAGAGGGGATTCAAATCATGATGAAGGAAAGATTAGGAATGAAAAGAAGTTATTTAGGAGAAAAGCACCAGCGTTTTTCATTGAGAAAAGTTTCGGTTGGTTTAGTTTCTGCTCTGGTAGGGGCTTTCTACCTTTTTAGTGGAGGAGGTTCTCTTACAAATGTAGCAGCTAGTGAACAGACGCCATCCGTCACAAAACAGATTCACTATAAGTACGTGACAGAGAGTGAACTCACGGACCAAGAAAAGCAGTTGGTAGTCAAAGAATTGCCACAGTTTGCTGAGGAAACTGATGATACTTACTATTTGATTTATCGTCCGACGAGACAGTTGCCTGCAACTGGTCACAGCCAACTCATTAGCTCAATTGCAGCGGGGGCAGGCATAGTACTACTGGTCGTAGCGATTAAACTGGGCAGAGATGATCGCAAGAAACTCGCTTCTTTCATGCTTTTGACCAGTCTAGGAAGTCAGCTAATTGCGCCAACTTCCTTGGCTTTGACAAATCAAATGCTGGCAGACTATAATCAGGAATTGACTGTACAGGTCGGGGAAACATTGCAATCCCCACTTACGATTGAAGGCTACCAATATGTAGGCTATTTGAAATCTCAAAAAGAAGTAAACTCTCCAGTTGATGGAAAGAAAGAGTTGAATCATTCGGCTCCTATTGATACTCCAGTTCAAACTTCAAACGGAAGCCAAGCGCAGGAAGAGTATCGTGCTCAGAAACCAAGTGAAGCTCCTGTCTTTGAACAACCAGAGTTAAAGGTTGATAGTAAAGAAACGAGTCGTACAGAGATTATTCCTTTCCAAGTGGAGGAAGTAGAGGCAGCTGATTTGCCGCAAGGTCAAACTGAGGTGATTCAGGCAGGGAAAAATGGTAGTCGTACCATTGTGACCCGCAGCTACATTTTAAATGGTCAGGTGATCCATACAGAGGAGGTTTCCAATCAGGTAACGACTGAGCCGACTTCTGAGATTAGAAAAGTCGGAAGCAAGGTCCTTTCTCCTACAAAACCAAGCCCAGAGGAGTCCGTTAGTGAAAAACCAACAGACGCTCCAATAAATGAAGTTCCAAGCTTAAACGTTGAAGAAAAAGATGTTACCACGACGGTAGCAGAACCCTACACTCGAGAACGAGTAGAGAGTGATAGCTTGCCAGTTGGCCAGACAAAGATAACCCAAGCTGGTCAAGATGGCGTGCGTACGATCGTCACCCGTCAGTACATGGTAGATGGGAAAGTAGAGAGAAGTCAGGAACTCTCGAACGAAGTGACAACTCCAGCAGTATCAGAAATCGTAACAGTTGGAACAGGCCCTGTTAGTGAAAAACCAACAGACGCTCCAATAAATGAAGTTCCAAGCTTAAACGTTGAAGAAAAGGATGTTACTACGACGATAGCAGAACCCTACACTCGAGAACGAGTAGAGAGTGATAGCTTGCCATTTGGCCAGACCAAGATAACCCAAGCTGGTCAAGATGGTGTCCGTACGATCGTCACCCGTCAGTACATAGTAGATGGCAAAGTAGAGAGAAGCCAGGAAATCTCCAACGAAGTGACGACTCCAGCGGTCTCGGAGATCGTAACGGTCGGAACAGCTCCTGTTAGCGAGAAACCAACAGACGCTCCTGTAAATGAAGTTCCAAGCTTAAACGTTGAAGAAAAGGACGTTACCACAACAGTGGCCGAATCCTATCCAACTAAGGAAGTGGAAAGTGCAGACCTGCCTTTGGGACAAAGGGAAGTTAGCCAAGCTGGTCAAGATGGCGTGCGTACGATTGTGACTCGTCAGTATTTAGTAGATGGAAAAGTCGAAAATACAGAGGAAATCTCTAACACTATCACAAAAGAAGCAGTTCCTCAGATTATCAAAGTCGGTACAAAACCAATTTCTACAAATGCGGATCACGCTCCTGTGGAACCAGAAAAAGGAACTCTCGACCTTGAACCCTTGCACCAATTAGTGGAAGAGGCCGATAGCATCCAGAAAACGCATCAGTATTTCAATGATACCACTGCAGATCAAGAGTCTTATAAACAGGCAGTCGCAAATGCCCAAGCTCTCTTTGAGGCATCTCATGCCAGTCAAGAACAGGTTGATTCCTTGAAAAAGGCCCTTGAAACTGCTAAGAATAATCTAGACGGCCAACCTGTTGATAAGAAAACTCTTGGAGTTGAATTTGACATGAAGGATGTGACTCAGTCTACAGTTGCTTACCAGTATGCTGATGAACAAGCCAAACTCCGCTATCGCCGTGCTCTAGATCAGGCCAAGCTCGTTTTGGACAATCCTTTCGCCAATCAAGCCTTGGTCGATCAAGTTCGGACGGATCTCGAGGCCGCTCGTCAAGCTCTGGATGGTGTCAAGAGAAAACCAACCCTCTCTCTAGTCCGTGTCGAGAAGGAAGAAGACAAACGCCAAGTTTCTCTTAGCTATCACTTGACGGATGCTACAGCTAGCTATCAATCTTCCAAAGTGCAGCTATACAAGGGTGAAACGTTATTTAAGGAAGTCGACCTTGTGGACCTCACTCAAAAATTGACGCTTGATGACTTGGACTACTATACTCCTTATACCCTCAAAACTGTCATGAAATATGACCTGGGTCAAGGGGAACAAACTAGTATAGAGGATCAACGTCCAGTTCAGCTAGATTATAAGAAGGTTGAAATCAAAGACATTGACCGCATCGAACTGTACGGTAAAAATGGTAGTCACTACCGACGTTACCTATCCCTGTCAGAAGTGCCGTCTGATTTGGACAACTACTATGTCCGCATTCAGTCAGACAAGTTCAAGGATATGCTCTTACCAGTTTCTAAGATTACAGATAAGGGGAATGCCTACTCCGTAACGGTATCAGCTAATCAGCTCGTCGAGGGAGAAGGGGATCATTATCGTCCAGATTACTCTTTTGAACTGCCGAAAACGCCTCTTAGCCAAGAAGGTGTCTATACGTCTTTCAAAGCGCTCATAGAGGCTATGAAGTCAAACCCGACTGGAAACTTCAAACTAGGAGCGGATGTTTCAGCAGATGAGATTCAGTTGGAACAGTCTGCGACAAGCTATGTTCCAGAAGAATTTTCAGGTAGTCTAACTAGTCGAGTGGATGGAAAAGATTATACCATCTACAACTTGGCAAAACCACTCTTTGCAACCTTGAAAAATGCCACCATCCAGCAACTGACCTTGAAATCGGCTGCAGTTTCAGGTAAGGACTCTATAGGGGCCTTGGCTAGCAATGCTCAAAATGCAACGATTACGGATGTTTCTGTAAGTGGTAGTCTATCTGGGAACAAGCATATCGGTGGACTCGTAGGAGTTGCCCAAAACACAAAACTAACCAATGTTGCCTTTAAAGGATCCATCACCAGCACCCAAGATGGGGGACAGGAGTACAATATTGGTGGCCTGGTCGGTAATTTCCACGGCAACCAATCACTGGCGCAGAAGAGTCAGGCGGATGTATCTATCCAAGTAACGGGTCGAAATGGAGACCAGCGTGTTGGAGGCTTGATTGGTCGCTTGCAAAATGGAGCTAGATTAGAAACTTCTTATGTGTCTGGTTCTATCCAAAATGGAGGTCATTCTGGCCAAGTCGGTGGAGCAATCGGATCTACTTGGAACAATGGACAGGTCCGAAATGTCTTGACCAGTGTCAAGGTTCAAAATGGTCATGCGATGACAGGAGATCCCTATCCTGAGGCATCTGTTCGGGACTCTTATGTTCTTGAAGGGACTACAGCAAATCGAAAAGATGAGCGTTTTGTCCGTTCTATTTCAGAGGCCGATGCGCAAGCCAAACGTCAGTCCTTTGGAATCATTTCAAACTTGACAGACCAGGAGCCATTGCAGCAAGCTTATCAGTATCAAACAGACTATAGTCGAGTGAGGGGAGCCCAGGAGTCCAGAAAGCAAGCCTACGAAAATGTAGAAAAACTATTACCATTCTACAACAAAGACTTCATCGTTCATACAGCCAACCAATTAGCTGAAGATGATAAACTCAACAAAGTAGCCCTGCTAGATGTGGTTCCGATGAAAGATGAGACACTGATAACAGATGTCAACAGCCATAAGGGTGAAATCAATAGACTGATGCTGCATTATGCAGATAAGACGATCGCTTATCTTGATCTGACCTACAAGGGTGATTTTGCCAATGGCCAGATTGCAGAATATAGCATCGCTGATAAGAATTTGATCTATACGCCAGAAGCCTTCTTATCTGACTATCAGACCATTAAAGAGAGTGTCTTGGATGAACTCAAAGCTGTGACTTATGACTCAACTGCAGTGCGTAAGGTACTTGGAATTGGTGAAACAGCTTCCTTAGATGATCTTTATCTGGAAAAAGCCTTTGAACAAACCAAGGCTGAACTAGGTCAGGAGCTCCTCAAGGTACTTTCAGTTGATAAGTCGATTAACACCTTAGGCCCTGCTGTAACAGATGCGATTAGCCAAAAGATTCTGCAGAACAAAGAAGCCTTCATGCTTGGTCTGACCTATCTCAACCGCTGGTACAATGTCAACTATGGAACGTTCAATACCAAAGATCTTAATGCCTATAAGTTTGATTTCTTTGGCAACCAAGCAGCTTCGACACTGGATACTATCATCGCTCTCGGAAACTCTGGAATGGGCAATCTTCGAGCGCAAAACAACTTCAATGCTTACCGACAATCCCTAGCCAAGGAAAAAGGCAAAGGAGACCTCTTTGCTTACTTAGAAAGTCTGCGCGAGCTCTTCTTACCAAACAAAACCAACAGTGAGTGGTTCAAGGAAAATACCAAGGCTTATATCGTAGAAGCTCGTTCAAGTCTGCCAGAAATTCAGGCTAAACAGGACAATGCAGATCGTAAGAGTAAGTATACAATCAAGGTCTACGACAGACTGACTCAGGGAGATTGGGGCTTCAAGCAAATGGTTCTCCAGCTTCTGACCTTACCTGAAAGAGATGTCTATATCATCAGCAATATGTCGACTATTGCCTTTGGTAGCTTTGGAGGCTACAGGAAAGAAGGTGGTAGAGTTCTCTCAGGCGAGGAACTCCATCGACGTGTTGAAAAACTTGTGGATCAATCAGCTGAATGGCAACGAAACCACTATGACATGTGGTACAACATTTTAAGTCCAAATAGGAAAGACACTCTATTCAGACGGGTGATCGTTACAGACGGTTTCTTTCTTTATAATGATAAAGGCCAGCAATATTGGGCTCCGCGTAATGATAAGACCTCTGTTGCTATGTACAATTTCTTTGGTCCTGCTGGGAAGTATCACGGAGACAATGGACTAGGGGCTTTTGCCAATGGTTATGAAGTCTTCTACGTCTATGACCAGATGCTGGGAGCTTCTGGAACCATGGTCTATACCCATGAAATGACCCACAACTCGGATGGTTCTGTCTATTTTGAAGGACATGGTCGTCGTGAGGGTGAAGGACCTGAGAGCTTTGCTACAGGGATGTTAGAGTCTGTAACCAATGTTAGCGAAAAAGGTCTCGTACTTAATAGCTTCTATCAAGGAGATAAAGATTCGACCACACGTTACCATACCTATGATCCTGTTGGCCGATTCTCCTCAGCAGATGCTCTTCGAGACTACATGCATGGAGTCTTTGACGTACTGAACCTTCTGGATTATGTTGAAGGGGATGTTGTTACTGGTGTTCTAACTGATCAACAGAAAATGAAATGGTACCGTAAGGCTGAAAATTATAACTTTGAAAAAACTTCTTATGGTAAACAAGCCCACGCTGATGATCGAATTGTCCCTATAACTGCCGAAGAAGCAGCCAAACTAAAATCTGTCGATGCTCTGGTTGATCATAATATCATTGGACGTCGGGACGGTTGGGATAGGGCTAGCTTTGGACGAAATGGCTACTATATCATCAATATGTTTGCTTCCTTCTATGCAGCTCTGGACAATCCAACTGGTGCACCTGGTGGGCTTATGTTCCGCCGTAGAGCCTATGAATTACTCGGAGACAAGGGTTACCAGCAAGGATTTGTCCCATATGTATCTGGCCAATACGCTGGCCAAGCGCTTAAAGAAGGTCATAAGACCTACTCAATCTGGAACCGTGGAGATGTCGGAGTAGTTGGAGATGATTTGGTTTTCAAAAATCTCTATGGTAGCCAGTATGAATCATGGAAGGATTTGAAGAAAGCTATGCTAAATGAGCGATACAACAAGGCTCAAAACTTCCTTCGCCCTATCACTATCGAGTTTGAAGCAGGAAAACTAGATAGCAAACGACAAATTACGATTTCTTCTTATGAGGAATTACAAGATTATATGTACTTAGCAGTACTAGCGGATGCCTCAGCTAAGAACATTGATCGTGCCTTATCAGACAGCTCTAAGAGCAGTGTCGCCCAACTCAAGTATCGTATTTTCAATGCTTATCTACGTGCTACAGACGATTTCAGACAGTCTATCTTTGAAAGATAAGTCTCTTGCAAAAACAGACACGAAAAAAGAAGATCCAAGTGATCTTCTTTTTTTAGGTGAATGGCTTGCTCAGTGGAGAAGACGAATGAATTTACAAACAAATTGATACATGACAGATTCCTTACTCTAAATGTCTGGAGAGAAATTGGAAATCATTCACCATCTAGTATACTCGTTTTGAAATTTCTTTTGTTTTTCATGAAAATATGATAAAATGATAGTTGTAAAATTTTTTTAAGGAGATTCGGATGAAAACAAAAGCACTTGCTCGCGTAAATGCGATTTTTGGTCTTATTTCAGGTATCGTCTTGCTGTTGGCACCTCTTGTTATGTTTATGATAGCTGTCGGGGCTGCTGCGGCGACGGAGGACTCTGATGCAACAGTTGGTATATTGACGATTTTTTCAATCATTTTGGCATTGGTAAAAATTGCTGTCTTGGTTTTAGGAATTGTGTCTATTGTGTATTACAAGGACGATGAACGTGTGACGCCAGCACCGTCTGTTTTGTTTATCGTAGGTGGTTCTGTTGGATTGATCCCATTCTTGGGATGGGTAGGAGGAATTCTGACAATCATTGGTGGATCCCTCTATTTTGGACTTTTGAAAAAATTCGAGATTCAAGAATAATGACTTTTTGTTAGGAGTATTTTCAAATAAGAGAAGGCGCTTAGCCTTCTTTTTTTGTCATCAACGACAGATAAATTTTACAGGATAAATAAGCTTTTACATTCGTAAAATCTAAAGCATTTATTTGAGACAAGGAAGTATTTTTATAGTATAATGGTGGATGTGAAATACCTATATCAAAATATAATACTAGTTATTTTCTTGATAGAAGGTAAAAGTTGAGAGGATTTAGAATGAAAAAGTTTTTTGGAGAGAAGCAGCATCGTTTCTCCTTACGAAAATTAGCAATTGGACTTGTGTCAGCTTCGATTTCAAGCCTATTTTTTGTGTCCATTGCTAGTAGTGGAACCGTATTTGCCCAAGAAAATGTAGCTGTTCACTACAAATATGTGACGGATACGGAGCTGAGTAGGCAAGAAAAAGACTTGATTGTCAAGGATATTCCTAAAATTGCGGAAGATAGTGAGAGCACCTATTATCTAGTCTACCGTATGGATGAGAAAGCCCAGCTGGGTCAGTTGCCCAATACAGGTGGGCAGAATAGCCTTACTAGTGTTTTAACTGGTGGAGCCCTAGCTTCAATTGGCCTTCTTATTTTTGTTGTATCCAAAAAGAAAGGCAAGAAGAAAGTCCTCTTGAATGTGATTTTGGTAACGGGGATGAGCAGTGGTTTGGCTTCTTCGGTTCAGGCTATTGAAAATCAACTTTTGCTCCAGTACAATCAAGAATACCAATTATCTCAAGGAGATAGTTTGCCTTTGCCACGCGCTCTGTCAGGATATACCTACCTAGGCTATATTAAGCAAGACAAGGACGCTAGTCTGCAAGAAACTGCTGATAGGGATCAGAAACTTGACTATACAGTTCACCCTCATTTTCAGGCCAATGAAGGTAGGCAAAAGGCAGGAGATGAGCAGAAAGCTCCGTCTCCTACACTCCCTGCTGAGAAGCCAATCCTTTCTCAAGATTTATCTGATTCAAAACCGTCTGGTCTTGCTAGTGTGGATCCTCAGGATGAAGTCTTGGCTGGTCGCGTGAACAAACCAGAGCTCCTATACAAAGACCAAGAAATTGTAACCAAACTAGAGTTTTCAGAAGCGGTTCAAGAAAATCCAGAACTAACAGAGGGAACCATCCATGTTAAACAAGAAGGTCGTGCTGGGAAGAAGATTGAACTTGTTCGCATTTTCACTATTGAAAACCAAGAAATTTCTCGGGAAGTTCTCTCGACTAAGATAGAAGAAGCTTTGCCACGTATAGTAGAGAAAGGGACTAAGAAGGCAGTAGCTGCAAGTGAAGCACCTCAGTCTGCAAAAAAGGGAGAGCCTAAGACGCAGGCTCCATTACCAGAATATACGGGCGAGCAAGCGGGAGCGGTTGTTGCCCCTGAGACAGCTGAAAAACCAGAATATACTGGCACCCAAGCAGGAGCAGTCGTTGAACCCGAGCAAGTCGCTCCACTACCTGAGTATCAGGGAACTCAAGCTGGTGCCATCGTTGAGCCGGAAAAAGTTGAGCCAGAGGTTGGGGGCGTCCAGTCAGGGGCTTTGGTGGAACCTGAAACAGCTGAAAAACCAGAATATACAGGCGAGCAGTCTGGAGCAATCGTAGAGCCTGAACAGGTGCCACCAACACCAGAGTATACAGGAACTCAAGCTGGAACGATTGTAGAACCCGAGCAAGTTGCTCCGCTACCTGAATATCAGGGAAGGCAAGCTGGTGCTATCGTCGAACCTGAGACTCAGTCTTCCCTACCAGAGTATAAAGGTGAGCAAGCAGGGGCAATTGTTGAACCGGAGCAAGTCGCTCCTCTTCCAGAATATACTGGTAATACCGAGCAAGTAAAACCGAAAGCTCCAACAGAAAAACCAAAAGAAAAAGATCCAGAGAAGACGCTTGAGCTAAGAAATGTTTCGGATCTGGAGTTGTATAGTCAGACCAATGGTACTTACAAACAACACGTTTCTTTAGACGAGGTTCCAAGTAATCCAGAAACTTACTTTGTCAAGGTTAAATCTTCGTCATTTAAAGATGTCTATCTACCAGTCGCTTCAATAACTGAAGAGAAACGAAATGGTCAGTCAGTTTATAAAATTACAGCCAAGGCTGAGAAACTCCAGCAAGAGCTAGAAAATAAATATGTCGATAATTTCACCTTCTACCTAGCTAAGAAGGCTAGAGAGGAAACGACAACCTTTACTTCCTTTAGCAACCTCGTCAAAGCTATCAACCAGAATCTCTCTGGAACCTATCATTTAGCAGCTAGTTTGAATGCCAACGAAGTGGAGTTAGAGCCTGAAGCTAAATCCTACATCAAGGGTACATTTACTGGTCAGTTGATCGGTGAAAAAGATGGCAAGCAGTATGCTATTTACAATTTGAAAAAACCACTGTTTGAAACCTTGAGTAGTGCCACAGTAGAAAAATTGAGTCTGAAAAATGTCTCTATTTCAGGGAAAGATGATATCGGTGCACTGGCCTATGAAGCGCACAATAGCACAAAGATTCAGCAAGTTCACGTCGATGGTGTTCTCGCCGGTGAACGTGGTATCGGTGGTTTGCTGGCAAAGGCTGAGCAATCAAGTATCACAGAGAGCAGTTTCAAGGGAAGAATTATCAACACTTATGAAACGACTGCTGCCTACAATATCGGTGGTCTGGTCGGTCATTTGACAGGAAACAGGGCTTTGCTGACGAAGTCAAAAGCGACAGTAGCCATTTCATCCAACACAAATAGTTCAGATCAGACTGTGGGTGGTCTTGCAGGTCTAGTAGACCGAGATGCGAAAATCCAGCATAGCTATGCTGAGGGGGATATCAACAATGTCAAACACTTTGGTAGAGTCGCGGGAGTAGCAGGCTATTTGTGGGACCGAACTTCTAATCTAGAAAAGCATGCTGGAAGTTTGACCAATGTCCTCAGCGATGTCAATGTAACCAACGGAAATGCCATCACTGGTTACCACTATAATGATATGAAGGTGAAGGACACATTCAGCAGCAAGGCCAACAGAGTCTACAATGTCACCTTGGTCAAGGATGAGGTCGTCAGCAAGGAATCCTTTGAAGAAAGAGGAACGATGCTAGATGCTTCTCAAATTGCAAGCAAGAAAGCAGCAATCAATCCTCTCACTCTACCAACAGTGGAGCCCCTCTCAACAAGTGACAAAAAAGACAGTGATTTTTCTAAGGTTGCCCATTATCAAGCTAAGCGCGCCTTGGCTTATAAAAATATTGAAAAATTGCTACCTTTCTACAACAAGGCAACCATCGTCAAATATGGAAACTTGGTCAATGAGAACAGTCTGCTATATCAAAAAGAACTCTTGTCAGCAGTTATGATGAAGGATAACCAAGTCATCACAGACATTGTTTCAAACAAACAGACTGCAAACAAACTTTTGCTTCACTACAAGGATCATTCATCTGAGAAGCTCGATCTCAAGTACCAGAATGATTTTGCCAAATTAGCGGAATATAGTCTAGGAGATACGGGCCTTCTCTATACGCCAAACCAATTCTTGTATGACCAAAGCTCTATCATCAAGCAAGTCTTACCTGACTTACAAAATGTTGATTACCACTCAGAAGGCATTAGAAAGACACTTGGTATTTCTCCAAACGTCAAGCAGACTGAGCTCTATCTAGAAGACCAGTTCGCCAAAACAAAACAACATCTGGAAGACAGTTTGAAAAAGCTCTTGTCAGCAGATGCCGGACTGGCTGGTGACAACCCAGTTACCAGAGGCTATCTTGTAGATAAAATCAAGCGCAACAAAGAAGCCTTGCTACTTGGCTTGACCTATCTGGAACGTTGGTATAACTTCAGCTATGGTCAGGTAAACGTCAAAGACCTGGTTCTGTACCATCTGGACTTCTTTGGTAAGGAGAATGCTTCACCACTAGATACTCTGATTGAGTTAGGTAAATCTGGCTTTAATAATCTTCTTGCTAAGAATAATGTCGATACTTATTCTATTAGTTTAGCCAGCCATCATGGAACGACAGATTTGTTTAGCACGCTAGAAAATTACCGAAAAGTCTTTCTACCAACCACAAGCAACAATGACTGGTTTAAATCAGAGACTAAGGCTTACATCGTTGAAGAAAAATCCACTATCGAAGAGGTGAAAGCGAAGCAAGGATTAGCTGGCACCAAGTACTCTATCGGTGTTTATGACCGCATCACGAGTGCCACATGGAAATACCGCAATATGGTCTTGCCTCTCCTAACCTTGCCAGAGAAATCAGTATTTGTCATCTCGACCATGTCTAGTCTAGGATTTGGAGCCTATGATCGCTACCGAAATAGTGACCATAAAGCGGGCAAGGCTCTCAATGACTTTGTTGAAGAAAATGCGCGTGAAACAGCCAAACGTCAGCGAGATCACTACGATTATTGGTATCGCATTTTAGATAATGAGGGACGTGAAAAACTCTATCGTACCATCTTGCTTTATGATGCCTATAAATTTGGTGATGACACAACCTCAGGAAAAGCTACATTGGAGGCTAAGTTTGATAGTTCCAATCCAGCCATGAAAAACTTCTTTGGACCAGTTGGCAATAAGGTAGTTCACAACCAGCATGGAGCCTACGCAACAGGTGATGGCGTCTACTATATGTCTTACCGTATGCTGGACAAGGATGGAGCCATTACATATACCCATGAAATGACCCATGATTCCGATCAGGATATCTACCTTGGCGGCTATGGTCGAAGAAGTGGCTTGGGACCAGAGTTCTTTGCAAAAGGTTTATTGCAAGCCCCTGACCAACCAAGTGACGCAACCATTACCATCAATTCTATCTTGAGACACTCAAAATCAGATAGTGCAGAGGGCTCCCGTCTGCAAGTCTTGGATCCGACAGAGAGATTCCAAAACGCATCAGATCTTCAGAGCTATGTCCACAACATGTTTGACCTCATCTACATGTTGGAATATCTCGAAGGACAATCAATCGTCAACAAACTGAATGTTTACCAGAAAATGGCGGCTCTCAGAAAAATTGAGAACAAGTATGTGAAAGATCCAGCAGATGGAAATGAGGTTTACGCCACTAACGTAGTCAAAGAATTGACAGAAGCAGAGGCCCAAAACTTGAATAGTTTTGAAAGTTTGATTGACCACAACATCTTATCAGCTCGTGAGTACCAGACTGGCGACTATGAACGAAATGGCTACTATACCATTAAACTCTTTGCCCCAATCTTTTCAGCTCTCAGCAGTGAGAAAGGCACGCCAGGGGACCTTATGGGGCGTAGGATTGCTTACGAACTTTTGGCTGCCAAAGGCTTTAAGGATGGAATGGTACCTTATATCTCCAACCAATATGAAGAAGCTGCCAAACAAAAAGGTAAAACCATCAATCTCTATGGTAAAACACGAGGATTGGTGACAGATGATCTTGTATTGGACAAGGTGTTTGAAGGCAAGTATGCATCTTGGGCAGATTTCAAGAAAGCCATGTACAAAGAACGTGTGGATCAGTTTAAAAACTTGAAACAAGTGACCTTTAAAGATCCGACAAAACCATGGCCAAACTATACGACAGAGACCATCAATCAAGTGAGTGAATTGCAAGCCCTCATGGATCAAGCTGTTATCAAGGATGCTGTAAGTCCTCGTTGGAGCAACTATAATCCAGAGTATGACAGTGCCGTTCATAAGTTGAAGAGAGCAATCTTTAAAGCCTATCTTGACCAAACAAACGACTTCAGAACCTCTATTTTTAAGAAATAAGGGTTGGAAAATGAAAAGGGAGGATCGACAGATCTTCTCTTTTTATGTCCGGCTGTCTGAAAGCTGGTAGGCGATTTGTTTGTGACTGAGAAGGTCTTTTGTTTCTTGGGGAAATGTGGTAGAATAATAGCTACGAGAGAAGGAGGTTCTTATGGAGAGAGATAGATTGGTTCGACTCAATTGGAGACTGGGTATGCTGGCAGGTATAACCTTGCTTTTGGGACCTGTTCTACGATTTTTGCTATCCTATACTGGGGCCATCATCTATAAAGATCCTTCAAAAATGCTGGTTGTCACGGTTGCCTTTTCCCTGCTCCTGACATTTTTTAAGATTTTGATGATTGCATTAGGAACCTTTATGCTAATCTATTTCGAAGAGGATCAACAACTTCGAATGCTGCCATCTATTTTATTTATCATTGGTGGCGTGCTGGGCTTTCTTTCAGCGACCGAGTGGATAGGTGGATTGCTAATCATTAAAGGAGCTGTTTCTTTTTCTAAATTTTTGAAAGAAGTCTATGGACTTGTCTGATAGTCTAGTGAAAACAACCCTAGGAAGGGTTGTTTTTGTGTTTCAAAAACAATTTTTAAAAGTAGATTGCTGAGAGAAGAGTCATGTTGAGACTCTTCTCTTTTTAGTTGATTTTAACTAGCTTTTTTGTGAAAAATTGTGTAAAATAGAATAGATAAACGAGGACAACCTCGAAAAATAAAAGGAGAATCCATCTAATGGTAAAATTGGTTTTTGCTCGCCACGGTGAGTCTGAATGGAACAAAGCTAACCTTTTCACTGGTTGGGCTGATGTTGATTTGTCTGAAAAAGGTACACAACAAGCGATTGACGCTGGTAAATTGATCAAAGAAGCTGGTATCGAATTTGACCAAGCTTACACTTCAGTATTGAAACGTGCAATCAAAACAACAAACTTGGCTCTTGAAGCTTCTGACCAATTGTGGGTTCCAGTTGAAAAATCATGGCGTTTGAACGAACGTCACTACGGTGGTTTGACTGGTAAAAACAAAGCTGAAGCTGCGGAACAATTTGGTGATGAGCAAGTTCACATCTGGCGTCGTTCATACGATGTATTGCCTCCAAACATGGATCGTGATGATGAGCATTCAGCACACACTGACCGTCGTTACGCTTCACTTGACGACTCAGTTATCCCAGATGCTGAAAACTTGAAAGTGACTTTGGAACGTGCCCTTCCATTCTGGGAAGACAAAATCGCTCCAGCACTTAAAGATGGTAAAAACGTATTCGTAGGAGCTCACGGTAACTCAATCCGTGCCCTTGTAAAACACATCAAACGCTTGTCAGACGACGAAATCATGGACGTGGAAATCCCTAACTTCCCACCATTGGTATTCGAATTTGACGAAAAATTGAACGTAGTTTCTGAATACTACCTTGGAAAATAATTTATAAACAGAAAGCCTAGGATTCCTAGGCTTTTTTGTATCTAAGTTAAAAAAGGCAATTTAGCTAATTGAAAAAGTATAAAATGAGAGGAAGCAGTTTATACTGTAGTGGGGTGGATGAATTAATCTTCTTTTGATTCGTAGCTCCAGTGTTCGTAGTTATAGGTTGATAAGATTATATCCGTGATTTCTTCCGGTTCTTCTTGAGCTCCCCCAGCAATCCAAAGAGAAATAATTCCTTCAATACTTGATAAGAAGATTTCCAAAGCGTATTTGTGAGGAATTTGGAAGTTTTCAGATAAGAAATGACGAGTCTTTTCTTTTTGATTTTCAGTTAGAATAATGCTACTTAGAAATTCACGAATTGCACCACGAAAGTCTATGTAATGACTTTGGGACAAGGCGTTAATAAGGCGTTCGTTCGAACGTAATATATAGAAGTTGGCTAACATAAACTTTCTAGGCGATTCTCTTTCTTTTTCTAAAAAAATGTAGAGCTGGGAAATAATTTCACTTTTAAAACTGTCAATCATTTGATATTTGTCTTCATAGTGTAGATAGAAAGTTCCCCTATTAATTCCTGCCCGTTTACAGAGCTTACTAATTGATATATTTTCAAATTTATCCTCTGATAGCAGCTGAATCAAAGCTTCTTTGATATCTTCCTTAGTAGTAGTTTTTCGTTTCTGAACCATTTTGTCTTCCTTCTTCTTAAATCAACACTTTGTTGATTTTTGATTATTGCTTTTTGACTTAGCCCATTATATAATATTTGTGATTTAGAATCAACATCTTGTTGATTTAAGAAAACGAGCTTTGAAAAGGAGATAAACGATATGGCTTATATTGAAATGAAACACAACTACAAGCGTTATCAGGTTGGGGATACGGAGATTGTGGCTAATCGTGATGTGAATTTTGAAATTGAAAAGGGGGAGCTGGTCATTATCCTTGGTGCTTCTGGTGCTGGAAAATCAACGGTTCTCAATCTCCTAGGAGGTATGGATACCAATGATGAGGGAGAGATTTGGATTGATGGTGCCAATATTGCCAACTATAGTTCGCACCAACGAACAAACTATCGTCGTGAAGATGTAGGCTTTGTTTTTCAATTTTACAATCTGGTCTCCAATCTGACAGCCAAGGAAAATGTGGAATTGGCCTCAGAAATCGTGACAGATGCCTTGGATCCAGAGCAGGTTTTGACAGATGTAGGGCTAGGTCATCGCCTCAATAACTTTCCAGCCCAGCTTTCTGGAGGGGAGCAACAGCGAGTCTCCATTGCACGCGCTGTAGCTAAGAATCCTAAAATTCTCCTTTGTGATGAACCGACAGGTGCCTTGGATTACCAGACAGGGAAACAAGTCTTGAAAATTCTCCAAGACATGTCTCGTCAAAAAGGAACGACGGTGATTATCGTGACCCACAATGGCGCGCTAGCCCCTATTGCAGATCGCGTGATTCATATGCGTGATGCCACGGTTAAGAGTGTGACGATTAATGAGAATCCACAGGATATCGATATATTGGAGTATTAGCATGAAAAAAACATATCGGAAAGACCTATTTCAGTCAGTGACGACTTCAAAGGGACGCTTTGTTTCTATCTTGACCTTGATGATGCTGGGTTCTTTAGCCCTAGTAGGACTCAAAGTGACTAGCCCAAACTTGGAACGCACGGCAGGGGATTATCTCCGTAAAGCCAATGCTTTGGATCTGGCAGTGATAGCTGATTATGGCTTGGACAAAGAAGATCAGGACGAACTAAAGACCCTTCAAGGAGCAAGTGTTGAGTTTGGCTATATGGCAGACCTAACCGTTGAAAATGGTGAGGAAGCAGTTCGACTTTATTCCAAACCAGAGAGCATTTCAACCTTTCAAGTGACAGAAGGGCGACTGCCAGAAGCTGATGAGGAAATTGCCTTAGCTGATTTCTGGAAAGACCGCTATCAGATTGGGCAGACCATTACCTTTACTAAGAAAGAAGAAAAGTCCATCGTAAAATCCCAAACTTTTACAATTACTGGATTTGTTCAGTCGGGTGAGATTCTTTCTAAAGAAGATTTAGGAAGTGCTAGTAGTGGAAATGGCAACCTGACTGGCTATGGAGTAATTTTACCCAGTCAGTTTGACTCAGATGTTTATAGTATTGCGCGTGTGCGCTATGACGATTTAAAAAATCTGGATACTTTTTCATCAGACTATAAGACCAAACGAGCCCAACATCAGGAAGAGTTGCAAGACTTACTTGCTGATAATGGTCAAAAAAGATTGGCAAGTATTAAAACAAATGGGCAAAAGAGCCTGAAAGATGGGAAAGAACAGCTCCAAACTGCTGAAAGCAACCTTGAAAATGGTAAGAGTCAGTTAGAGCAGACTGAAAGTCGCTTGAAAACGCAAGAAGAACAAGCGACCGCTTTACCAGAACCGCAAAAGAGTCAAATCGAGGGACATCTGACAAAAGCTAAGGAAGAACTGGCGACTAAAAAAGAAAAACTGGCTCAGACAGAGAGTGATCTAACTAAGGAAAAAGAGAAGCTTGAACAGCGTCAGAAAGACCTTGATGAACTGGCAGAGCCGAAATACCACGTATACAATCGCCAAACCATGCCAGGTGGTCAAGGCTACCGCATGTACAGCAATTTATCAACAAGTATTCGTTCTATCGGAAATATTTTCCCCGTGGTGCTATATATGGTCGCTGCAATGGTGACCTTTACAACGATGACTCGCTTTGTAGATGAAGAACGCACCAATGCAGGTATTTTCAAGGCCTTGGGTTACCGCGACCGAGATATTGTTGCCAAGTTTGTCCTCTATGGTTTTCTTGCAGGAACTGTGGGAACCATTATAGGAACACTTCTTGGACATTATCTTCTTGCAGGGGTGATTTCAGATGTTATAACAGCTGGGATGGTTGTTGGAAAAAGTCACGAGTATTTCTATTGGTCTTATAGTATCCTTGCCCTAGCCTTGAGTTGGGTATCCAGCGTTTTGCCGGCTTATCTGGTAGCGCGGAGGGAATTACACGATGAAGCAGCCCAACTCTTACTTCCCAAACCTCCCGTTAAGGGATCAAAGATTTTGCTGGAACGACTGAGCTTTATTTGGAGTCGTTTGAGTTTTACTCATAAGGTTACGGCAAGAAATATCTTTCGTTATAAGCAACGAATGTTGATGACCATTTTTGGAGTTGCAGGTTCAGTTGCTCTCTTATTTGCTGGTCTTGGTATTCAGTCATCTGTGGGAGGAGTTTCCGAACGCCAATTTGAACAAATCCAGCAATACCAGATGATTGTAGCAGAAAAGAGCAGTGCAACGGAGCAAGAAAAAACAGATCTAGAAAGTGCCTTGCAAGCTGAATCGATCCACGCTTATCAAAAGATTTACTCTAAATCCATTGAAAAAGATTTCAAAGGAAAAGCAGGACTTCAAACCATCACCATGATGGTTACTAGTGGAGAAGACTTTAAACCTTTTATCACATTAGAGGAAAATGGTCAAGAGGTGCTGGTCACTGATGGAGCGGTCGTGAGTCAAAAATTAGCCCAACTAGCAGGTGTTACGGTTGGAGATGAGCTGGAGCTTGATGGGAAGGAAATCAAGGTCGCGGCTATTTCTGAAAACTATGTTGGACACTTTGTTTATCTCAAACGAGCGACTTACGAACAAGTCTATGGAACCAGTCCGCAAGACAATACCTACCTAGTAAAATTAAAAGACCCAACACCTTCCAATACGGAGAAAGAAGCGGCTATTTTCATGGAAAAAGCTACTGTTTCTGGGGTCGTCCAAAATGTGACAGCCATCCATCTCTTTGAATCCGTGGCTAGTTCGCTCAATAAAACCATGGCAATCCTTGTCCTTGTTTCCGTCTTGCTAGCCATTGTCATTCTTTACAATCTCACTAACATTAATGTGGCAGAACGTATCCGTGAACTTTCCACTATCAAAGTTCTCGGTTTCCATAATAAAGAAGTGACCCTCTATATCTACCGTGAGACCATAGTGCTGTCCCTTGTTGGGATTGCTCTCGGTTTGGTAGCTGGCCACTATTTACATCAATTTTTGATTCAAATGATTTCACCAGCCACCATACTCTTTTATCCTCAGGTCAACTGGGAAGTCTATGCTCTTCCAATCGTCGCAGTGACTGTGATTTTAGCCTTACTAGGTATCTTTGTCAATCACCACTTGAGAAAAGTGGATATGCTCGAAGCCCTGAAATCAGTAGAGTAATTCATTGCTTTAAACAGTAAATCAGTTGACAAAGTCCCTGCTTCTTGGTAGAATAAGAACTGTCGTAAAGACAAATAACTTCTTCTTGGTTACAGGCATGCCAACCTGTCACTCGGATGAAGCCAAATAAAAAGGAGAAACATCATGGCAATCTCAAAAGAGAAAAAAAATGAAATCATTGCACAATATGCACGTCACGAAGGTGATACAGGTTCAGTAGAGGTTCAAGTTGCTGTCCTTACTTGGGAAATCAACCACCTTAACGAACACATCAAACAACACAAAAAAGACCACGCTACTTACCGTGGATTGATGAAGAAAATCGGTCGCCGTCGTAACTTACTTGCATACTTGCGTAAAAACGACGTTAACCGTTACCGTGAGTTAATCAACTCTCTAGGACTTCGTCGTTAATCTGCTTTATTTTCCACTTACATTGCGTTGTCACCCTACCTCGATATACTAAAGTATTATCTTCGGTTACGGTTCCTAGCACTGTAAGGTAAAATAAACCAGATCATCTCCCTTCGGGGAGATTTTTTGTTTCACTAAAATTTTTATACAATCTTCGGTTCATCGCCTAGTCTATAAACGGTTTATCCGGCAAGAATCATGATGCTAAGGGCGTTAAAAATCCGTATGAAAATAGGGAAAGGAAACAGTGTTCGATGAACACAAGGAGTTTCATCTTTTTCACTAGGATTTTAGCCCGAGCTCAAATCAGCTCTCTGATATTCAGAGAGCTTTTTTATTGAGGTTTTATCGGTCATAATTTTGGAGACTACAAAAACGACCTTGGAGACCATCAGACGTATTGATAAGTTTTATCGGTCATAATTTTGGAGACTACAAAAACTTTCTGCGTTGGATGCGCCTTGGCGTTGTAGTTTTATCGGTCATAATTTTGGAGACTACAAAAACCTGTCGTTACTGTCAAAAACAACGCTGAGAGTTTTATCGGTCATAATTTTGGAGACTACAAAAACCTCAAATGGTATCAGCTAATGACACCATGAAGGTGCGCAGTTACTCGGCTTTTCAAGCCGAGTAACTGTCTGCAAGCCCCCTCGGAGAGTCCACACTTTACGAAGTAAAGTATAGTATGTTATACTTTACATGGAAGTAGTCACCGAATTCCAGTTAGAAATTACTTTGTAACTACGTTTTGAGGAGGAGTAAAATGCTTTCCTACGTTCGACATTACCCACTAGCGATAGCTAAATTAATGTGTCTGTGCTCTCCTAAAATCTGCTGATTTATTACTGACTAATACAGGAGGTTTTTATGGGACAGACAATCATATCTGCTATTGGTGTTTATATTTCCACCAGTATCGATTATTTAATTATTTTAATTATTTTATTTGCACAGCTATCACAGAATAAACAGAAATGGCATATTTATGCGGGGCAATATCTAGGAACAGGCTTACTTGTAGGGGCGAGTTTAGTTGCTGCTTATGTCGTTAATTTCGTGCCTGAAGAATGGATGGTTGGATTGCTTGGTTTAATCCCTATCTATTTAGGGATTCGCTTTGCAATTGTTGGAGAAGGTGAGGAAGAAGAGGAAGAAATTATTGAAAGATTAGAACAAAGCAAGGCAAATCAACTGTTTTGGACAGTTACATTGCTGACAATTGCGTCTGGCGGAGATAATTTAGGTATCTATATACCTTATTTTGCTTCGTTAGATTGGTCACAGACCCTCGTGGCGTTGCTTGTGTTTGTAATCGGCATAATTATCTTTTGCGAGATTAGTCGGATGTTATCCTCTATTCCGTTAATATTCGAGACAATTGAAAAATACGAGCGAATCATTGTGCCCATAGTATTCATTCTACTTGGACTATATATCATGTATGAAAATGGCACGATAGAGACTTTTCTGATCGTGTAGATTTTTTTTCACTAGGATTTTAGCCCGGGCTCAAATCAGCTCTCTAATTTTAGAGGGCTTTTTATGTTGTCACTTTACCTCGATATACCTAAGTATAATCTTCGGTTACGATTATTAGCACTGTAAGACCAACTATATTTATTTTTCTCATCTTGTTCCATTGTTGAAAATATGGTATACTTTTTATGAGAATTTTCTAAATTTTTAATTTTGTTTAAGGAGGTTTTCATGCTTTCCAAATTTTCTGGAAGCCGACAGAACGTACAATTTGTGTTACTTTTAGGTGTTTTGCTAGGTATTTTAGGGATTTCCCTCTTTCTAGCTGTTTCTATGGGGTCCGTTGCGATTGATCTAGGAGATACCTATCGGATTATTTTGAGCAGGTTGGGTTTTCCTCTTGAGACGGGAGAGGTTTCTAAGTCAACTCTTGCCATTGTATGGAACATGAGATTCCCCCGAGTATTGTTAGGTCTGATAGTAGGGGCTGGTCTTTCTATGTGTGGTAGCGTGATGCAGTCTACAGTGAACAATCCCATCGCTGAGCCCTATGTCTTAGGAATCTCTGCGGGTGCAACTCTAGGGGCAACCTTGAGCATCATTCTCGGTTTGAAAGTGATGATTAGTCTTGGAGCTTTTCTTGGAGCTATTTTGGCAACAATTGCTGTCCTCATCATTGCCTCTATGCAGGGAAGGATGACGACTTCTAGTCTGATCTTATCAGGAACGGTGGTCAATGCTCTCTTTCTGGCATTTTCCAACTTTATTATCTCTGTTGGCGCTAATGCTGACAGTGTGATGACCATTAAGTTTTGGACCATGGGATCGCTTGCCGGGACTACCTGGGCAGACTTGGTTCTGCCAACTATAGTAGTAGGATTGGCCTTTCTATTTTTCTCTACTCAGTATCGTGTTTTTAATGCGATGATGATGGGAGATGAGGCTGCTTTAACTTTGGGGATTCCCTTACGCTTTTATTGGTATCTTTATGTGACCATGGTGGCTGTGCTGACAGCTGTCTTAGTGGCAACCTGTGGGATTATTGGATTTGTTGGTTTGATTACTCCTCACTTAGCTCGAGGGTTAGTAGGAACGAATTACAGGAGACTTTTTCCCATTGCAACCTTGCTGGGTGCCCTCTTTGTCATCTGGGCAGATGTACTCTCTCGTGTCATTATTCCAAATGCTGAGCTGCCGATTGGTATTTTCACAGCCTTAGTGGGTGCTCCCTTCTTTATCTACATTGTTGGAGGTAGGCGAAGGGAGGTGAGGGCCTGATATGGACTTGATTTGTCAGGATGTCCACTTTGGACTAGGAGAGAAAAAAATCCTCAAAGGAGTTTCTCTTAAAGTTGAGGGGCATCAATTTCATACGATACTAGGGCCAAATGGAAGTGGAAAAACCAGCCTGCTTAAACTCCTCTATCGTCAGGAAAGGGCGGACAAAGGCTTGATAAGCCTAGATGGAAAACCGCTGGAGCATTGGTCACTTAAAGAAACAGCCAAGCAAATGGCAGTTGTCACCCAGTTTAATCAATTGCAGTTTGATTGTACAGTTGAGGAAATCGTCTTGCTGGGAAGAACGCCCCATCTCTCTTTTTTACAGAAGGAAAAGGAAAGGGATTATGCCCTTGTTCAAGATGCTCTCGTCAAGGTGGATATGCTTGAGAAGAAAACTCGTCTCTATTCGTCTCTTTCAGGTGGGGAGAAACAGCGAGTCTTATTAGCACGCGCCTTGGCGCAAGAACCGACTCTCTTGCTCCTAGACGAACCAACCAATCACCTGGATATCAAGTACCAGTTAGACTTGTTGGCCATTGTGAAGAATCTCAAGGTCAATGTTTTAGCTGTCCTACATGATATTCAACTTGCTTGTCGCTATTCGGATTATCTCTATCTGATGAAAGAGGGGGAAATCCTTTACCAAGGGACTCCAAAGGAGACCATCACCCCTGAGTCATTACAAACTGTATATGGAGTTCAAAGTCAGGTTACTTGGACTGAGGATCAGCAAGCCATGATTCACTATTTATAAGAATGAAAAGGAAAACAAAATGAAAAAAACACTAAGCATTTTACTCGTAACAGTAGCTACCCTAACCATGGCAGCTTGTGGTAACACTACTACAGAAAAAGCTACCACGCAGTCTAGCACAGAAACAAGTCAAAAGGCCAGCACAGAGACGACTTATCCGTTAACGGTTAAAACCTATGATGTTAAGGGAAATGAAGTCGAACAAGTCTTTGACAAGGCACCTGAAAAAGTTATCACCAACAATCTTTCAACCACTGAAATCTTGTTGGAGTTAGGCTTGAAGGATAAAATTGCTGGCATGCTCAACCCGGACAATGCTGTGACGGACAAATACAAGGACGCGATTGCGACCATTCCTCAAATTGGCGATAAAAAAACAGTCTCACAAGAGACAGTGCTTTCTTATGAGCCAGATGCGGTGATGGGTCGAAACATGATGTTTTCTGAAAAATCCTTGGGGACAGTTAGCACTTGGAATGAAAACAAAATCCCAGTCTATACGCAAAAAGCTTCTCTCTCAACGATTCAGCAAGATTTGGGAAATATTGTAGAAGATGTCAAAAATCTTGGAATGATTTTCAATGTTCAGGACAAGGCCAATGAATATGCAGCCCAATTACAAGCTAAAATTGACGCTGTTAAGAAAGCAAATCCAACAAGCCAAGGTGAAAAGAAAAAGGCTTTGATTATGGTTGCTTATAACGACGAAACCTTCGGCGCTTACAAGTCTGCTTTGCAAGAGAGCCTTCTAAATCAACTTGGTTATACAAATGTTGCAACGGGAACATCAGGCTTAACCTTGGAAAATCTCGTGTCAATGGATCCTGAGTTGATTATCTATGTAACCAGCGACCGTAATAAAAAATTGGATGCCAACGCAGTAGAGTTGATGAAGGCAAATGAAGTTTTGGAAAACGTTCCTGCAATTAAGAATCAAAAAATCATGACCATTTCTTACGATGAGTTGATGGACTATGGTCCAGCAGTGATTGATTCCCTTGAGAAAATCAATGACTTTATCAATAAATAATGAGTTTGATTGGGAAGGGATCCAAGTCAAGGTCAGCCTTCCTTCGACCTATGATCCCAATCAAACCTATCCAGTTATTCTCTTGAATGATGGAAACTTGGATTTTCTATCTTCCCTTTCAGAATCTGTGATTTTAGTGGGCTTGACCTCTAAAAATCGCCTAGATGACTACACGCCCTGGAAGGCATCTGCTCTGAGAGATGGAACTCAAGATTTTGGCGGTCAGGCAAATGCCTATCATGGTCGTTTATTTGGAGGTCTTTTAGACAAGTTGCGATCTCTTTATCATCTGGACGAAGATCGTCTTGCCTATGGAGGGTATTCATTAGGTGGTTTGGCGGCAGTTTACAGTCTTTTCAGCTTTGACAAGGTCTCCTGTGTCTTCTCAATCTGCGGTTCCTTTTGGTATCCTGATTTTGTTTCTTTCTGTAAGGAAGAAAAGCTGGAAAATCTGGACTGCTTGCTGTATTTACTAAATGGTCAAACAGAAGGAGCCAATCATACCAATCGCTTGGCTCAAGCACCAGTCTATACTGCGCAGATCCATACCAGTCTTCAGAAACACTATCCGACTAGTCAGTTTGTCTTTGATCCCTATGGGCATCATGAGCAAGTGGCTGAACGATTCCTAGCCTTTTCCAACTGGTTGGCCCAAAAATGGAAAATTGCATAAAAGAAATATCCCTTGGTAAAAGCCAAGGGATATTTGTATTTTTTAACCAAGAGACTCTCTCTTCTTATCTGGATTCCAGATAAAGCTTGCGATGAAGGTAAAGATAATCGTTAGGATACCAACAAGCACTGCAAGGATAAGGGCAGGGATGCGGACAAACCACCAGAGTGGGTTTGGTTTTTGATCATTGTGCCACTGCTTGGTTTCTTCGTCCAAACGTTGGAATTCTGCTTGGATACGGTCTGCAACCATTTCAATCCCTTCATCATTCATTTTCTTGACGTCTGAGATATCGATAGGATTTCCAAAGTTCATATCCACACGTTCACGGCTAACCAAACCTTTCAAGGTCATGGGACCAGTATAGGTAACTGGCATGATACGGACCTTAGCCATCTTGGCAATCAGAGCAACTCCGCCTTTGACATCTGTCGAGTGGCGACTCCCACTTGGGAACATGATGAGAGAGCGGTCACTTTTTTTGAGGACATTGATAGGGTATTTGATAGCAGAGGCGCTAGGATTTTCCCGGTTGATAGGAAAGGCGCCACACATACGGATCCACCAGCCAAAGATGCGGTTGTTAAACAGCTCTTTTTTGGCCATAAAGATGAACTGTTTTGGTTTGGTCGCAAAGGCCATGTAAACAGGATCCCACCAAGTACGATGAGGAGCGACGAGGATATAGTTTTCGTCTCGGCTAGGGATTTTATCAGTATTGTGATAGTGGGCATTGCCATTGATGGACCACAAGATCAGCATGACTAGTCCACGCAAATAAGTATAAAACATGAGATCTCCTTCGATTGTATTGCTTTTATTATTATACCTTATCGAAAGACTACTGGCAAACTTTTTCAGTTATCAGCCAACAGTTTTAGATGGGATTAGAATTCTTTTAAAAAAAATGATATGATAGAATTTATGGATAAAAATAAGATTATGGGATTAACCCAAAGAGAAGTCAAGGAAAGACAGGCTCAAGGTTTGGTCAATGACTTTACCGCTTCAGCCAGTACCAGTACTTGGCAAATCATCAAACGAAATGTTTTTACACTTTTTAACGCATTAAACTTTGTTATTGCCCTAGCGCTTGCCTTTGTGCAGGCTTGGAGCAATCTGGTCTTCTTTGCCGTTATCTGCTTTAACGCTTTTTCTGGGATTGTGACCGAGCTGCGGGCTAAACACATGGTGGACAAGCTCAATCTCATGACCAAGGAAAAAGTTAAAACCATTCGTGAGGGTCAAGAAGTTGCTCTCGATCCAGAAGAGTTGGTTCTAGGAGATGTCATTCGTCTGTCTGCTGGAGAGCAAATCCCTAGTGATGCTCTGGTTCTGGAAGGATTTGCGGAAGTCAATGAAGCCATGTTGACGGGTGAGAGTGATTTGGTGCAAAAAGAAGTGGATGCCTTGCTT
The DNA here is from genome assembly GCF_002096595.1 of Streptococcus oralis subsp. oralis. Lineage (GTDB taxonomy): Bacteria > Bacillota > Bacilli > Lactobacillales > Streptococcaceae > Streptococcus > Streptococcus oralis_D. The sequence continues at coordinate 101,874 of NZ_NCUR01000008.1, read as the reverse complement.
TTATCAGGGAGTTTCCTAGCCAGTGGCGCAGTTTTGGCTCAAGTTCACCATGTCGGGGCAGACAACTATGCTGCCAAACTCATGCTGGAAGCTAAGACTGTGAAACCGATCAATTCCCGTATCATGAAATCGCTAGACAAGCTAGCTGGTTTTACTGGGAAGATTATTATTCCCTTTGGTCTAGCCCTCTTGCTAGAAGCCTTGATGTTAAAAGGTTTGCCCCTTAAGTCATCCGTTGTAAATTCATCGACTGCCCTTTTGGGAATGTTGCCCAAGGGAATTGCCCTTTTGACCATTACTTCGCTCTTGACTGCGGTGATTAAGCTGGGCTTGAAAAAGGTTTTAGTGCAGGAGATGTACTCTGTCGAGACCTTGGCGCGCGTGGATATGCTCTGTCTGGACAAGACGGGCACCATCACCCAAGGAAAGATGCAGGTGGAGGCGGTTCTTCCTCTGACGGAAACTTATGGTGAAGAGGCTATTACTAACATTCTGACTAGTTACATAGCTCATAGTGAGGATAAAAATCCAACAGCCCAAGCCATTCGCCAGCGTTTCCAAGGTCAAGTAGCCTATCCTATGCTCTCGAATCTTCCTTTCTCAAGCGACCGCAAGTGGGGAGCTATGGAGTTAGAAGGGCTAGGAACGGTTTTCTTAGGTGCGCCTGAGATGTTGTTGGACTCTGAAGTCCCAGAAGCTAGAGAGGCCCTAGAGAGAGGGTCACGTGTCTTGGTCTTGGCCCTTAGTCAGGAAAAACTAGATCATCACAAACCACAGAAACCGTCTGACATTCAAGCCCTGGCCTTGCTGGAAATCTTGGACCCGATTCGAGAAGGAGCAGCTGAGACGCTGGACTATCTCCGTTCCCAGGAAGTGGGCCTAAAGATTATCTCTGGCGACAATCCCGTTACAGTATCCAGCATTGCCCAGAAGGCTGGCTTTGTAGACTATCACAGCTATGTAGATTGCTCAAAAATCACGGATGAGGAATTGATTGCTATGGCTGAAGAGACAGCAATTTTTGGTCGTGTTTCCCCTCATCAAAAGAAACTCATCATCCAAACGCTGAAAAAAGCAGGGCATACAACGGCAATGACAGGGGATGGTGTCAATGATATCCTAGCTCTCCGCGAAGCAGATTGTTCGATCGTGATGGCTGAAGGAGATCCTGCGACTCGTCAGATTGCTAATCTGGTTCTCTTGAACTCTGACTTTAATGATGTTCCTGAGATTCTCTTTGAAGGTCGTCGTGTGGTCAATAACATCGCCCATATCGCACCGATTTTCTTGATAAAGACAATCTATTCCTTCTTGCTCGCTGTCATCTGTATCGCCAGTGCTCTTCTAGGACGGTCTGAGTGGATCTTGATTTTCCCCTTCATTCCAATCCAGATTACCATGATTGACCAATTCGTGGAAGGTTTCCCGCCATTCGTTCTGACTTTTGAGCGAAATATCAAGCCTGTTGAGCCAAACTTCCTCAGAAGATCCATGCTTCGCGCCCTACCAAGTGCCCTCATGGTCGTGTTTAGCGTTCTTTTTGTCAAAATCTTTGGAGCGAGTCAAGGTTGGTCTGAGTTAGAAATCTCAACCCTACTCTATTATCTCCTTGGTTCTATCGGTTTCTTATCTGTATTTAGAGCCTGCATGCCATTTACCCTCTGGCGTGTCCTCTTGGTTGTCTGGTCAGTAGGAGGCTTCCTAGCCACAGCTCATTTCCCAATGATCCAAAAATTGCTTGAAATTTCGACCTTAACTGGACAAACGTTACCTGTTTATGGGGCCATGATGCTGGTCTTTACGGTGATTTTCATTCTAACCAGTCGTTACCAAGCGAGAAAATAAAGAAAGACTGCAATCTGTGGATTGCGGTCTTTTTAGGTGCAAGATTGCTAGCTGAAATGTGGTATAATAAGAGGTAATAGAGTTTTGGAAAGTGAGAGAAGATGATTTCAAAGAGATTAGAATTGGTAGCTTCCTTTGTGCCACAAGGTGCTGTGTTACTAGATGTGGGGAGTGACCATGCTTATCTGCCAATCGAGTTAGTCGAGAGAGGACAAATCAAAAGCGCCATTGCAGGTGAGGTGGTGGAAGGCCCCTACCAGTCAGCGGTGAAAAATGTAGAGGCTCACTGTCTAAAGGAGAAAATCCAAGTCCGTTTAGCCAATGGCTTGACAGCCTTTGAAGAGGCAGACCAAGTGTCGGTTATCACCATTGCTGGTATGGGTGGTCGTTTGATTGCTACCATATTGCAAGAAGGTTTGGGCAAGTTAGCTAACGTAGAACGTTTAATCCTCCAGCCCAATAATCGTGAAGACGACTTGCGCATCTGGTTACAAGAGCACGGATTTCAGATTGTAGCAGAAAGCATCCTAGAAGAAGCCGGCAAGTTTTATGAAATTCTAGTAGTGGAAGCGGGACAAATGAAGCTATCAGCCAGTGATGTCCGTTTTGGACCTATCTTGTCCAAAGAAGTCAGCCCAGTCTTTATCAAAAAATGGCAAAAAGAAGCAGCTAAGTTAGAGGTTGCTCTTAGCCAAATCCCAGAAAAAAATATAGAAGAACGTCAAGTTCTAGCTCATAAAATTCAAGCCATTAAGGAGGTTCTCCATGCTAGCAAGTGAAGTAATCAGAGCTTATGAAGCCTTTTGTCCCCAGGAATTTTCCATGGAGGGAGACAGTCGTGGCCTGCAAATCGGTACTCTAGACAAGGAGATCCAAAGAGTCATGGTTGCCCTCGACATTCGTGAAGAGACGGTGGCAGAGGCTATTGAAAAGGGTGTGAACTTGATTATCGTTAAGCACGCGCCTATCTTTCGTCCTATTAAGGATCTGGTAGCCAGCCGTCCGCAAAATAAGATTTACATCGACCTGATTAAGCATGACATCGCAGTTTATGTCAGTCACACCAATATTGACATCGTTGAGAATGGTCTCAATGACTGGTTCTGCCAGATGCTAGGTATTGAGGAGACGACTTATCTCCAGGAAACAGGCCCAGGACGTGGGATTGGGCGGATTGGGAATATTCAGCCTCAGACTTTTGGGGAATTGGCCCAGCATGTCAAGCAAGTCTTTGGTCTAGATAGCCTTCGAATGGTGCATTATCAAGAAAGTGATTTGCAGAAGCCTATTTCAAGAGTGGCCATCTGTGGCGGTAGTGGTCAATCTTTCTATAAGGATGCTTTAGCTAAGGGGGCAGATGTCTACATTACTGGTGACATCTACTACCACACTGCCCAGGATATGTTGTCTGATGGCCTGTTGGCATTGGATCCAGGTCACTATATAGAAGTGCTTTTTGTGGAAAGAGTCGCAGCACTTCTTACTCAATGGAAGGAAGAGAAAGGCTGGGACATTGATATTTTACCTAGTCAAGCATCGACCAATCCTTTCCACCATATCTAGTTAGAAAGTGAAGACAATGAAAAAAGTTGCCATTATTGGAGCAGGGATTGTAGGGGCAACTGCTGCCTACTACCTTTCTAAAGAAAGTGACCTAGATGTGACCGTTTTTGACCATGGACAAGGTCAGGCTACCAAAGCAGCAGCGGGAATTATCAGTCCTTGGTTTTCCAAACGCCGTAATAAAGCCTGGTACAAGATGGCGCGCTTGGGAGCTGACTTTTATGTGGATTTGTTGGCTGATTTAGAAAAGTCTGGTCAGGAAATCGACTTTTACCAACGCTCAGGAGTTTTTCTCTTGAAAAAGGATGAATCCAAACTAGAAGAACTCTATCAACTAGCTCTTCAGCGTAGAGAAGAATCTCCCTTGATAGGTCAATTAGCCATTCTAGACCAAGCGTCTGCAAATGAATTATTCCCTGGTTTGCAGGGATTCGACCTCCTGCTCTATGCTTCTGGTGGAGCGAGAGTAGATGGCCACCTCTTAGTGACTCGTTTGCTAGAAGCCAGTCAAGTCAAGCTAGTCAAAGAAAAAGTGAGTCTGACACCTTTAGAATTCGGCTATCAGATTGGCGAAGAGGTCTTTGATCAGGTTATTCTAGCAACGGGAGCTTGGTTGAGGGACATTTTGGAACCTTTAGGATATGAGGTAGATGTTCGTCCCCAAAAAGGACAACTCCGAGATTATCAGATTTCCAAAGATATGGAATCTTACCCTGTTGTCATGCCAGAGGGGGAGTGGGATTTGATCCCTTTTGCAGGTGGGAAATTGTCCTTAGGCGCTACTCATGAAAATGATATGGGATTTGATTTGACGGTAGATGAAACCTTGCTCCAACAAATGGAGGAAGCAGTCTTGCCATCCTACCCAGCCTTGGCTGAAGCTACTATAAGAGGTGAGCGAGTAGGAATCCGTGCCTATACCAGTGATTTTTCGCCATTTTTTGGGCAAGTCCCAGGCTTAGCAGGTGTCTATGCGGCTAGTGGACTAGGTTCATCAGGTCTCACAACGGGTCCGATCATCGGTTACCATCTAGCCCAATTGGTCCAAGACAAGGAGTTGACCTTGGACCCTGAAAATTATCCCATTGCAAACTATGTCAAACGAGTAAAAAGAGAATAAGATTTTACTGAAATTTTAGCAGGTAGTTTAGGATGTCAAATGACATTCCCTATCAAAAATGATAAAATAAGAAAAAATAATCCGAGAATCGAGGAAGAAAGATGCAAGAAAAGATTTTGGTAACTGGTGGTGCTGGATTTATCGGAACCCACACTGTTATTGAGTTGATCCAAGCAGGTCATCAAGTGGTTGTGGTGGATAATCTTGTCAATAGCAATCGTAAAAGTTTAGAAGTTGTTGAAAGAATCACAGGAGTTGAGATTCCTTTTTATGAGGCAGATATCCGTGACACAGATACACTCAGAGATATTTTCAAGCAGGAAGAACCGACTGGTGTCATTCACTTTGCGGGTTTGAAGGCTGTTGGTGAATCAACACGTATCCCTCTTACCTACTATGATAACAATATCGCTGGAACTGTCAGCCTTCTAAAAGCCATGGAAGAAAATTACTGTAAGAACATCATCTTCAGTTCTTCGGCGACAGTTTACGGAGATCCTCATACAGTTCCAATCTTAGAAGATTTCCCACTTTCAGTGACCAATCCATACGGTCGTACCAAGCTCATGTTAGAGGAAATTTTGACGGATATCTACAAGGCAGACTCAGAATGGAATGTGGTCTTGCTGCGTTACTTCAACCCAATCGGAGCACATGAGAGCGGTGACTTGGGAGAAAATCCTAACGGAATTCCAAACAATCTCTTGCCTTATGTTTCACAAGTAGCAGTGGGCAAACTAGAACAAGTACAAGTTTTTGGAGATGATTACGATACAGAAGATGGAACCGGGGTTCGTGACTATATCCATGTTGTCGATTTAGCTAAAGGTCACGTTGCAGCTTTGAAAAAAATCCAAAAAGGTTCAGGTCTTAATGTTTATAACCTTGGAACAGGTAAAGGTTATTCCGTTCTTGAAATTATCCAAAATATGGAAAAAGCAGTGGGACGTCCTATTCCTTACCGCATCGTAGAACGCCGCCCAGGTGATATCGCTGCCTGCTACTCAGACCCAGCAAAAGCCAAAGCAGAGCTCGGATGGGAAGCAGAACTCGACATCACCCAAATGTGTGAAGACGCATGGCGTTGGCAAAGCAAGCATCCAAATGGATTTGAAGACTAAGATGATGATTTCAATCATTGTCCCTTGTTTAAACGAAGAGGAAGTACTTCCTCTTTTTTATCAGTCTGTGGAAGCTCTGCTTCCTGACTTGGGAGCAGATGTCGAATATGTCTTTGTAGACGATGGCTCAATCGATGGGACCCTGCAGCTTTTGAAGACCTATCGGGAGCAGAATCCTACGGTCCGTTATGTCTCATTCTCACGAAATTTTGGGAAAGAGGCAGCCTTATACGCAGGCTTGCAGCATGCAACTGGAGACTTGGTGGTCGTGATGGATGCAGACCTTCAGGATCCTCCTAGTATGCTACTTGAGATGAAAGCCTTACTAGACCAAAATGCAGATATAGACTGTGTTGGAACACGGAGAACTAGTCGGGAGGGAGAACCCTTTTTCCGCAGTTTCTGTGCTGACCTCTTTTACCGCCTCATGCAAAAAATTAGCCCAGTAGCTCTGCCCTCAGGTGTCCGTGATTTTCGCATGATGAGACGATCTGTGGTAGATGCTATTTTGACCCTGACCGAGTCCAATCGTTTTTCTAAAGGACTCTTTGCCTGGGTGGGTTTTAAAACGCACTATCTTGATTATCCAAACGTTGAACGACAGGCTGGCAAGACCAGTTGGAGTTTTAGACAACTCTTTTTCTACTCGATTGAAGGAATTCTTAACTTTTCAGATTTTCCCTTGAGTATAGCCTTTGTAGCGGGACTCCTATCTTGTTTTATTTCTTTTATGATGACTGTTTTTGTGGTGTTTCGGACCCTTATCTTGGGAAATCCGACATCTGGCTGGACCTCTCTGATGGCTGTCATTCTCTTTCTTGGAGGGATTCAACTCCTGACGATTGGGATTCTCGGTAAGTATATCAGTAAGATTTATCTAGAGACCAAAAAAAGACCACTCTATCTCGTCAAAGAAAAAAGTGATGGTAAGTCAAAACAAAGATAGAATTTATCTAGCGTAGTTACTTTTTGTTTTTATAATTCTTTTACTCCGGAATTTTGGTGGTTTTTGGTGGTCTTTAAAGTAACTAGGGATTTGATACGGTATAATGGATTTATGTAGGGATATTTACTGCAAAAGTGGAAACTTAAGAAATAAAAAAATTAGGAGGATTATTTTATGCTAAATAAAGAGGATTATACTGAAGAAATCGGGCTAATAGAGAACCAAAATTATGTAGAGGCTGAATTGTATCCTATAGTTGCTGATATAATTAAGCCCACTTTAAAAGATAGTTTATCAAAAAGATATGTTTTCGGAAGAAGAAAGAGTAATATGGGACAAATATATTATGGTCTAAGTAATTTTCCTGATATAGTTATTTTAGATAAGACTTATGAAAACAAATCCAGAAAAAGTATAAAAAATAAAGAATGGAAGAAACTTCGAGGGTGCGTGGAAGTTAAGAATTTAAAGTATCCTTTAATTACAGAGGAAAAAATCAAATCAACCTTATCGAACAGCTCTGAACATTTAACTAGAGAGATGGGACAACTTATTGGAGATCTTTTATGGTATAAAAAAGTAATTTATACAAATGGAATTGAATGGAGATTTCTAAGTTTAGATGACAGGGAAGAGATAGATAACACAATTATTGAAATGGTTAACAAAAGAATAGAATCAGAAAAAGAGGGAAATTCTTTTGATTGGTGGAAGAATATTAAAGATTTATCGTTCAGTTATACGGATATATGTTTATCCAAAGATTGTATACAAGAGTGGGACGAATTTGTTAAGAAAGTAAAGGAAATAGAATGGTAGGAGTCTATTCTCATTGAGAAATTTAGATTATAAGTTACAGTAAGATTTATCTAGAGACCAAAAAAAGACCACTCTATCTCGTCAAAGAAAAAAGTGACCTTTCTATTATTGAAGGAAAAAAATAACCAAAAAAGACTATAATTTTACCTAGAAATATGCTAAACTAATAAGTGTGGGAAAAATGAGAAAAAATCAATAACATTCATTCCCTGCTTCCTACGATGGATCTTTTAGAAGTGCACGTGTAGGACAATTTTTGATGGCCTCCAGAACATCGCTGGTCTCAGCGATTTCTCTTTGCAATTCAACTGGATCATCGTAAAATCGAACGATTCCATTATCATGGTAATCAAAGAGTTCAGAATAAGTTTGGCAAAGCCCGCAGGCGATGCACCGTTCGGGTATAAGTGTGACTTTCATATTTATATTGTAATAAGAAAATGTAAAAAAAACAAGGAGTAAGGTATGGAAAAAGAACCGTGGCAAGAAGATATTTACGAAAACAATGAGGAAGAAACAAGATCAGAGCGTCGACACCGGAAACAAAAAGGGAAAGGCGTTGTTGCGAATCGTGTCTTGACGGTTCTAGCCAGCCTCTTCTTTGTAATCGTTGTAGCGATGGTAGTTGTATTGATTTACCTATCAACCGGAGGAAGCAATCGTACTTCATCTTTGAAGGACTTCTATGATGCATCGTCTCCTTCTACAAGTGCAAGTTCTAAAGTGGAAGCATCATCATCTTCAAGTAGCAAGGTAGAGGAAACAGCTTCTTCTGAATCAACACCTTCAGAGAGCAGTTCGGAAGAACATACAGAGGGTGAAGGAACACTTACAGTACAGCCTGGAGAGGGAGAAGCAGCTCTTGCTCAACGTGCAGGGATTTCCATTGCCCAGCTAGAAGCCCTAAATCCTTCTCATATGTCATCTGGATCTTGGTTTGCCAACCCAGGTGATGTGATTAAGACAAGATAGGAGTCGGTCATGAAGACAATTCAAATTGCTATCGATGGTCCAGCTTCGAGTGGTAAGAGTACGGTCGCAAAGATTGTCGCTAAGGATTTTGGTTATACTTATCTCGATACAGGTGCTATGTACCGTGCTGCGACTTATATAGCGCTCAAACACCAGTTGAATGCAGGAAATGTAGACCAACTTCTTGAGCTTCTTAACCAACACCCCATTAGTTTTGGTCGTTCAGAAACAGGTGAGCAACTTGTTTTTGTAGGAGATGTTGATATTACGCATCCGATTCGTGAAAATGAAGTGACCAACAAGGTTTCAAGCATCGCTGCCATTCCTGAAGTGCGTGAAAAACTGGTTTCTCTCCAGCAAGAGATTGCTCAGCAAGGTGGTATCGTTATGGATGGGCGTGATATCGGGACAGTTGTTTTACCACAAGCTGAACTCAAGATTTTCTTAGTGGCTTCTGTTGAAGAAAGAGCAGAGCGTCGTTACAAGGAAAATATTGCCAAAGGCATTGAGACAGATTTGGAAACGTTGAAAGAAGAGATTGCTGCGCGTGACTACAAGGACAGTCATCGTGAAACCTCACCTCTCAAACAGGCTGAGGATGCAGTTTACCTTGACACAACTGGACTAAGTATCCAAGAAGTGGTTGAAAAAATCGAATCAGAAGCAAAAAAATATATGTCCTAAGGGCGAGAGGAGCAGGCTGAATGAAGCCTGCTCCTTTTCTCTCTTTTGCGCGCGTTTCAAAACAGTCTTTTTGGGAGAATTTTGATAAAATAGTAGTATCAATAAAAAGGACGGAAGCATGACAAAGAAAATCATAGCCATTTGGGCCCAAGATGAAAAAGGTGTGATTGGGAAAGAAAATCGTCTCCCTTGGCATTTGCCAGCAGAGTTGCAACATTTTAAGGAAACGACTTTAAATCATGCTATACTGATGGGACGAGTGACCTTTGATGGCATGGGACGTCGTCTGCTTCCAAAACGGCAAACCCTGATTTTAACGCGCAATAGCGAAAAAGTCATAGATGGGGCGCTCGTATTTCAAGATGTGGAGTCTGTTTTAGCGTGGTATCAGAGTCAGGAAAAAAATCTCTATATCATTGGCGGAAAGCAGATTTTTCAGGCTTTTGAGCCTTATTTAGATGAAATCATTGTGACACAGATTCATGCTCAGGTAGAGGGAGATACCTATTTCCCTGAGGAGTTTGACTTGTCTCGTTTTGAGACAGTAGCAAGCAAATCTTACACTCGAGATGAGAAAAACGACTATGATTTTACCATCGAATACCGAGATAGAAAGGAAGTCTAATGGAGCGCAATATATTTGGATTTTTTACAGCTTTTTTGTGTGTAATCTGTATTTTGACTGGAGCACAGGCTTTTCGTAAGAAGCGCTATGGACTGTCTGCCTTACTCTGGTTGAATGCTTTTACCAATCTGGTCAACAGTGTCCACGCTTTTTATATGACCTTATTTTAGATAGAATGATAAATTAGAATGGAAGGAAATCATGCCTACAAATAGGAAAAATGATATGATGGTTTATTGCTCATTTTGTGGCAAAAGCCAAGAAGAAGTAAAGAAAATAATCGCTGGGAATAACGCCTTTATCTGTAATGAATGTGTGGAGTTGGCCCAGGAAATCATTCGGGAGGAGTTGGCCGAGGAAGTCTTGGCAGACTTGTCTGAAGTACCAAAACCAATCGAACTCCTCAATATCTTGAACCACTATGTTATCGGTCAAGATCGTGCCAAACGTGCCTTGGCAGTGGCTGTATACAATCACTACAAACGCATTAATTTCCACGATACGCGTGAAGAGTCTGAAGATGTGGATTTGCAGAAGTCAAATATCCTGATGATTGGTCCAACTGGTTCAGGGAAAACTTTCTTGGCTCAGACTTTGGCTAAGAGCTTGAACGTGCCTTTTGCTATTGCAGATGCGACAGCTCTGACTGAGGCTGGGTATGTGGGTGAGGACGTGGAAAATATCCTCCTCAAACTCTTGCAGGCTGCTGACTTTAACATCGAACGTGCAGAGCGTGGGATTATCTACGTGGATGAAATTGACAAGATTGCCAAGAAGAGCGAGAATGTGTCTATCACACGTGACGTTTCTGGTGAAGGTGTGCAACAAGCCCTTCTCAAGATTATCGAGGGAACCGTTGCTAGCGTGCCGCCTCAAGGTGGACGCAAACATCCACAACAAGAGATGATTCAGGTGGATACTAAAAATATCCTCTTTATCGTAGGTGGTGCTTTTGATGGCATCGAAGAAATCGTTAAACAACGTTTAGGTGAAAAAGTTATCGGTTTCGGCCAAAATAACAAGGCAATTGACGAAAACAGCTCCTACATGCAAGAAATCATCGCAGAAGACATTCAAAAATTTGGGATTATTCCTGAGTTGATTGGACGCTTGCCTGTCTTTGCTGCTCTTGAGCAATTGACGGTCGATGACTTGGTTCGCATCTTGAAAGAGCCAAGAAATGCCTTGGTGAAACAATACCAAACCTTGCTTTCTTATGATGATGTTGAGTTGGAATTTGACGACGAAGCTCTTCAGGAAATCGCCAATAAGGCTATTGAACGCAAAACTGGTGCGCGTGGTCTTCGCTCAATCATCGAAGAAACCATGCTAGACGTTATGTTTGAAGTGCCAAGTCAAGAAAATGTGAAATTGGTCCGCATCACCAAAGAAGCTGTCGATGGAACGGAAAAACCAATCCTAGAAACAGCCTAGAGGTGACTATGGAAATCAATACACACAATGCTGAAATCCTGCTCAGTGCGGCAAACAAGTCCCACTATCCGCAGGATGAACTGCCAGAGATCGCCCTTGCAGGCCGTTCAAATGTCGGTAAATCTAGCTTTATCAACACCATGCTCAACCGCAAGAATCTTGCCCGTACATCAGGGAAACCTGGGAAGACCCAGTTACTCAACTTCTTCAACATTGATGACAAGATGCGTTTTGTGGATGTACCAGGTTATGGCTATGCCCGCGTTTCCAAAAAGGAACGTGAAAAGTGGGGGCGCATGATTGAGGAGTACCTAACGACTCGGGAAAATCTCCGTGCAGTTGTTAGTTTGGTGGATCTCCGCCACGACCCGTCAGCAGATGATGTGCAGATGTACGAATTTCTCAAGTATTATGAGATTCCGGTTATCATCGTTGCGACCAAGGCGGACAAGATTCCTCGTGGTAAGTGGAACAAGCACGAATCAGCAATCAAAAAGAAATTAAACTTTGACCCAAGTGACGACTTCATCCTCTTTTCATCTGTCAGCAAGGCAGGGATGGATCAGGCTTGGGACGCAATATTAGAAAAATTGTGAGGGAAAGAAATGGCAAAAACAATTCATACAGACAAGGCTCCAAAAGCAATCGGACCTTATGTTCAAGGAAAAATCGTTGGTAATCTTTTGTTTGCTAGCGGTCAAGTTCCCCTATCTCCTGAAACTGGAGAAATTGTAGGAGAAACGATCCAAGAACAGACAGAACAAGTTTTGAAAAATATCGGTGCTATTTTGGCTGAAGCAGGAACAGACTTTGACCATGTTGTCAAAACAACTTGCTTCTTGAGCGATATGAATGACTTTGTTCCTTTTAACGAGGTTTACCAGACTGCCTTTAAAGAGGAATTTCCAGCTCGTTCAGCTGTAGAGGTTGCACGTCTTCCTCGTGATGTAAAAGTCGAAATTGAAGTGATCGCAGAGATTGGATAAGCTAGTTGAAGTTTGGCTCTGCCAAACTTTTTTTGATATAAGGAGAGATAGATGACAAAGAAACAACTTCACCTGGTAATTGTGACAGGGATGAGTGGTGCAGGGAAAACGGTAGCCATTCAGTCCTTCGAGGATTTGGGATATTTCACTATTGACAATATGCCACCAGCCCTCTTGCCAAAGTTTTTGCAGTTGGTAGAGACCAAGGATGATGACCATAAGTTAGCTCTGGTGGTGGATATGCGGAGCCGTTCCTTCTTTTCAGAGATTCAGGCTGTTTTGGATGAATTGGAAAACCAAGACGATTTGGACTTCAAAATTCTCTTTTTAGACGCAGCAGATAAGGAATTGGTGGCACGCTATAAGGAAACTAGAAGAAGTCACCCTCTAGCTGCTGATGGTCGGATTTTAGATGGCATCAAGCTGGAACGTGAACTCCTAGCACCTTTGAAAAACATGAGTCAAAATGTGGTGGATACGACAGAACTCACTCCTCGTGAACTTCGTAAAACCATTGCAGAGCAATTTTCAGACCAAGAACAAGCCCAGTCTTTTCGTATCGAAGTCATGTCTTTTGGATTCAAGTATGGTATCCCAATAGATGCAGACTTGGTCTTTGATGTCCGTTTCTTACCAAACCCATACTACCTCCCTGAACTCCGTAATCAGACAGGTGAGGATCAAGCAGTTTATGACTATGTGATGCATCATGAAGAGTCTGAAAATTTCTATCAGCACTTACTCGCCTTGATTGAGCCCATTTTGCCAAGTTACAAAAAAGAAGGCAAGTCTGTTTTAACCATTGCAGTAGGATGTACAGGTGGACAACACCGTAGTGTTGCCTTTGCCAAACGCATAGCTGAGGACCTTGCTAAAAACTGGTCTGTCAATGAAAGCCATCGTGACAAAGACAGAAGAAAGGAAACGGTAAACCGTTCATGAGAAAACCAAAGATAACGGTAATTGGTGGAGGAACAGGTATCCCCGTCATTTTGAAAAGCTTGCGAGAAAAGGATGTTGATATCGCAGCCATCGTAACGGTAGCTGATGATGGCGGCTCTTCTGGTGAACTAAGAAAGAATATCCAACAGCTGACACCACCAGGAGATCTTCGCAATGTCCTGGTAGCCATGTCGGATATGCCTAAATTTTATGAGAAGGTTTTTCAGTACCGCTTTTCAGAAGACGCTGGTGCTTTTGCAGGTCATCCTCTAGGAAATATCATTATAGCAGGGCTTTCTGAAATGCAAGGGTCCACTTATAATGCCATGCAGCTGCTAAGTCTCTTTTTCCACACAACAGGAAAAATCTACCCCTCAAGCGATCAGCCTTTGACACTGCATGCAGTCTTTAAAGACGGTTCTGAGGTGGCAGGTGAGAGCCACATTGCAGATCATCCCGGCATGATCGACCATGTCTATGTGACCAATACCTTGGATGATGAAACGCCCCAAGCCAGCCGTCGAGTGGTCAATACTATCCTAGAGAGTGATATGATCGTCTTGGGGCCTGGTTCCCTCTTTACATCGATTTTGCCCAATATTGTCATTGAGGAGATTGGGCAGGCTCTCTTGGAGACTAAGGCTGAGATTGCCTATGTCTGCAATATCATGACCCAGCGTGGGGAAACAGAGCACTTTTCAGACAGTGACCACGTGGAAGTCCTCCATCGACACTTAGGTAGGCCATTTATTGATACGGTCTTGGTTAATATCGAGAAGGTTCCTAGAGAATACATGGATACCAACCGTTTTGATGAATATTTGGTTCAGGTAGAGCATGATTTTGCTGGTCTTTGCAAGCAGGTCCCTCGTGTGATTTCATCCAACTTCCTTCGTTTGGAAAATGGAGGAGCCTTCCATGATGGCGATTTGATTGTAGATGAATTGATGCGCATTATACAGGTGAGAAAATGAGTTTTACAGTTGCAGTAAAAGAGGAAATTCTTGGTCAACACCATCTCAGTCGTTATGAACTATCGGCCATTATCAAGATGTCTGGCAGTATCGGTCTATCTAGTTCGGGCTTGACCTTGTCAGTCGTAACTGAAAATGCTAAGTTAGCTCGGCACCTTTATGAGTCCTTTCTCCATTTTTATGAGATCAAGTCAGAAATTCGTCACCATCAGAGAAGCAATCTTCGCAAGAATCGTGTCTATACGGTCTATACAGATGAGAGGGTGCAGGAGCTTTTAGCTGATTTGCGACTTGCGGATTCCTTCTTTGGTTTGGAGACGGGTATTGATCCCGATATCTTAGCAGATGAAGAGGCTGGTCGTGCTTACTTATGTGGGGCCTTTCTGGCAAATGGTAGCATCCGAGATCCGGAGTCTGGCAAGTACCAGTTGGAGATCAGTTCTGTATATCTGGACCACGCCCATGGACTAGCCTCTCTCCTTCAGCAGTTTTTGTTGGATGCCAAGGTTATTGAGCGAAAGAAAGGTGCAGTTACCTATCTCCAGCGTGCAGAGGACATCATGGATTTCTTGATCGTGATTGGGGCTATGCAGGCGCGTGATAACTTTGAGCGCGTCAAGATTTTGCGTGAAACTCGTAACGATCTCAATCGAGCCAATAATGCCGAGACAGCTAATATCGCTCGGACAGTTTCTGCCAGCATGAAGACTATCAATAATATCAGTAAAATCAAAGATAGAATGGGTTTGGAAAATTTACCAGTGGATTTGCAGGAGGTGGCTCGCTTACGGATCCAGCACCCAGACTACTCTATCCAGCAGTTGGCGGATAGCCTGAGCAATCCCCTGACCAAAAGTGGTGTCAACCACAGACTCAGAAAAATAAACAAGATTGCAGATGAACTATAAAACCACGAATCGTTGATCCGTGGTTCTTTTATTATAAACTGGTCGAGTGTTTGGGTTGTACTTTTTGGTCAGGGTCAATGTAGTTAATGGCATTGTTAACAGCTGTTGGAGCTTCACCCAGTCCTGTCGCAATCAAATCAATCTTACCTTCATAGTAGCAGCAGTCGCCGATAGCATAGATACCTGCTTGGCTGGATTCTTGTTTGCTATTGACGATAATCTTGTGACGGTTGAGATCCAGACCCCAATTTTTAAGATTGCCAACAGATGATTTGAAACCATAGTTGACAAAGAGGTGGTCTACTTCGATAGTTTCGGTTTCATCTGATTTGACTTTGGTGATTTCTAGTTTATCGAGTGTTTTTCCATCTCCGATAAGTTGGCTAGGAACGAACGGTGTCTTGATGGTCACAGATGATTCTTGCAAGGCTTGCACACTATGTTCCAAGGCGCGGAAATTATCTCTGCGGTGAACAAGGGTAGTTGGGGAAATCTTTTCAAAAGCCAGAGCCCAGTCTACTGCTGAGTCCCCACCACCAAGGATGGTCACTTTCTTACCAGCGTATTGCTGGATGTTGGAAACGTGGCAGTGGATATTTTCATAATTCTCGACGTCATCTAGTTCGAGCGGACGCGGTTTAAAGGCGCCACCACCCATGGCAATGATAACTGTTTTGGTCAGGTGACTTCCCTTATTAGTTGTGATGGTAAATCCTTGATCTTGTTTCTCGATTTCAAGAACAGTTTCGTTGAGGTGAACAGGTGTTTCAAAGCCGTTTAGCTGTTCAATCAAGCGATTGGTCAACTCTTCCCCGGTTAAGTTTGGGAAACCTGGCACATCAAGGATTTGCTTTTCAGGGTAGAGGATGGCGGGCTGGCCACCTAGCTGGGGAAGGGAGTCGATGATTTGGACTTTGGCTTGGCGTAGGTGGGCGTAAAAGGCAGCAAAGAGCCCAACAGGACCGCCACCTACAATAGTAATATCATAGAGTTGAGACATGATTTCTCCTTTGTTTTTTCTAGTCAGTTTATTTTATCATATTTTTGCTTAATTTAAAATGAGGTAGGATAGGGAAAAAATGGGCAAAAAATGGTATAATAGTACAGAAAGTGTTTTGACAGGGAGGAGGCCAGGGATGAATTTTCAACCATTATCCAATTGGCAATACTGGACGAGTTTGTTTTCAAGTCCTTGGACTATAGTCATCAATCTGATTGATATTCTCATTGTGACTTATATTTTATATCATTTTACCAAAGCGATTGCAGGGACCAAAATCATGATATTGGTGCGGGGTGTTCTGGTCTTTATTTTAGGTCAGATTCTGTCCAATATGATTGGTTTGACGACCATTTCCTGGTTGATCAATCAGATCATCACTTATGGGGTTATCGCAGCGGTAGTTATCTTTTCACCAGAGATTCGGACTGGTTTGGAACGATTGGGCCGGGCTACTGATTTCTTCTACAATGCCCCTATTAGTGCGGAAGAGCAAATGGTTCGTGCCTTTGTTAAATCAGTCGAGTACATGAGCCCCCGTAAAATTGGTGCTCTGGTAGCGGTACAGCGCGTGAGAACCTTGCAGGAATATATCTCAACTGGAATTCCTCTAGATGCTAAAATTTCCTCTGAGTTATTGATTAATATCTTTATCCCCAATACTCCCTTGCATGATGGTGCGGTCATTGTCAGAGAAGATCGGATTGCCGTAACTTCAGCCTACCTACCCTTGACTGAAAATACAGGAATTTCCAAGGAGTTTGGGACACGTCACAGGGCAGCGATTGGTTTGTCGGAAGTATCAGATGCTCTTACCTTTGTGGTTTCAGAAGAAACCGGTGGAATCTCAATCACCTATAATGGAGTCTTTAAGCATGATTTGACCTTGGAAGAATTTGAATCGGAGTTAAGAAGAATCTTGCTTCCAGCATCAGAGGAAAAACAAGGTTTGAAAGAGCGTTTGCTAGGAGGATTGAAACATGAGAAAAAATAGTCTTTATATTATTTCTTCCTTCTTTTTCGCCTGCATCCTCTTTATCTATGCGACTTCAACAAACTATCAGAATAGCAATAGTGCTAGACAGGTGCGGACAGAAACCTATACCAATACGGTTCTTAATGTCCCAATCGATATTCAGTATGACAGTGCTCAGTACTTTATCAGTGGTTTTACATCTGAAGTGACCGTCTTTCTGACTGGGTCAAACAGAGTTGCTTTGGCGAGTGAGATGCAGGAAAGCACTCGGAAATTCAAGGTCAAAGCTGACTTAACCAATGCCAGTGTAGGAACCATCGAAGTTCCTCTAACCATTGAAAATTTACCGAGTGGTTTGACCGCTGTTGCAACACCGCAAAAGATAACAGTCAAGGTTGGTAAAAAAGCAAAACGAGATAATGTAATTGTTGTGCCAGAGATTGATCCTAGCCAGATTGATTCTCGTGTGAAAATTGATACAGTCACTGTGTCAGATGAAAAAGTAACAGTTATTAGTGACGAGGAAACTCTCTCTAGAGTAGATCGTGTCATTGCCATCTTGCCAACGAGTGAACGGATAACAGGTAACTATTCAGCCTCTGTTCCACTACAAGCAGTTGATAAAAATGGGAATGTCCTACCAAGCGTCATTATGCCATTTGACACTACAATGAAAATTACAACCAAAACAGTATCGTCTAGCTCGAGTTCTTCGTCAACGACCTCGTCAACGGGCTCTTCAACCAGCAGCTCGTCTTCAACGAGTTCAGAAACGAAACCAGACTCGTCTAAACAGGACTAAATAAAATAGTAGAAAAGGATGATAAATAAAATGGGTAAATATTTTGGGACCGATGGAGTCCGTGGAGAAGCAAACGTAGAACTGACGCCAGAATTGGCCTTTAAACTGGGACGTTTTGGTGGTTATGTTCTTAGCCAACACGAAACAGAAGCCCCTAAAGTCTTTGTAGGACGTGATACACGCATCTCAGGAGAAATGCTAGAATCTGCCTTGGTGGCAGGTCTTCTATCAGTAGGGATTCACGTCTACAAACTCGGTGTCCTTGCAACACCAGCAGTAGCTTATTTGGTTAAAACTGAGGGAGCTAGTGCGGGTGTCATGATTTCAGCGAGTCACAACCCAGCCCTTGATAATGGAATTAAGTTCTTTGGTGGGGATGGCTTCAAACTTGATGACGAAAAAGAAGCAGAAATCGAAGCCTTGTTGGACGCTGCCGAAGACACACTTCCACGTCCGAGTGCTGAGGGCTTGGGAACCTTGGTGGACTATCCAGAAGGTTTGCGTAAGTATGAAGGCTACCTTGTTTCAACTGGAACTCCTCTTGAGGGAATGAAAGTGGCCTTGGATACAGCCAACGGTGCAGCAGCTACAAGTGCCCGTCAAATCTTTGCAGACCTTGGGGCTCAAATAACTGTTATCGGGGAGACACCAGATGGTCTTAATATCAACTTGAATGTTGGTTCAACTCACCCAGAAGCTCTCCAAGAACTAGTCAAAGAAAGCCAGTCAGCTATTGGTTTGGCCTTTGACGGAGACAGTGACCGCTTGATTGCTGTTGATGAAAATGGCGACATTGTTGATGGTGATAAGATTATGTATATCATTGGGAAATACCTTTCTGAAAAAGGCCAGTTAGCTCAAAACACCATCGTAACAACGGTTATGTCTAACCTTGGCTTCCATAAGGCCTTGGAGAGCGCTGGCATTAACAAGGCAGTGACTGCAGTTGGAGATCGCTATGTTGTCGAAGAAATGAGAAAATCAGGCTACAACCTAGGTGGTGAACAGTCTGGTCACGTTATCTTGATGGATTACAATACAACTGGTGATGGTCAATTATCAGCTGTCCAATTAACTAAAATCATGAAAGAAACAGGCAAAAGCTTATCTCAACTAGCATCAGAAGTGACGATTTACCCACAAAAACTGGTCAATATCCGAGTGGAAAATGCCATGAAAGAAAATGCCATGGAAGTACCAGCCATCAAGACAATCATAGAAAAGATGGAAGAAGAGATGGCAGGCAACGGTCGTATCCTTGTCCGCCCAAGTGGAACAGAACCCCTCTTGCGTGTCATGGCAGAAGCACCAACAACAGAAGAAGTCAACTACTATGTAGATACGATTGCTGCTGTGGTTAAAGATGAAATCGGAATTGACTAAAGCCTAGAAAACTAGATGAAATGATAAAAATGTGGTACAATTGCATAGTAAATTGTAGCAATGGGAGAGAAAAATGAATCTTAAACGAGAACAAGAATTTGTTAGCCAGTATCACTTTGATGCTCGTAACTTTGAATGGGAAAATGAAAATGGAGCTCCTGAAACCAAGGTAGACGTGAACTTTCAGTTACTCCAACATGACCAAGAAAACCAAGTGACTTCTTTAGTCGTTATCTTGAGTTTTATGATTGTCTTTGACAAATTTGTCATCAGTGGAACGATTTCCCAAGTTAACCATGTGGAAGGTCGCATTGTTAACGAACCAAGCGAATTTAACCAAGAAGAAGTCGAAACCTTGGCACGTCCATGTTTGAATATGCTCAATCGTTTGACGTATGAAGTAACAGAAATCGCCTTGGATCTTCCAGGAATCAATTTGGAGTTTTAGCCATGAAATTAGCTGTCATTACAGATTCTTCAGCCTATTTAGAGGAGAGGACGCTGCAAAGAGAGAATCTATTTATCTTGGATATTCCTGTCAATATTGATGGGGAGGAGTATGTTGAAGGTGTCAATCTGACTGCTGAAGAATTTTATCAAAAAATGGCTCAGTCTGCAGAATTGCCTAAAACTAGTCAACCAAGTATTGCCAAATTGGATGAGATTCTAAGTTCCTTGAAAGATGAAGGCTATACTCATGTCTTGGGCCTCTTTCTTTCGTCAGGAATTTCAGGCTTTTATCAGAATATCCAATATATGTTAGACGAGTATGAAGGTTTGACCATTGCCTTTCCAGATACCCATATCACAAGTTCCCCTCTAGGATTTATGGTAGAGAGTGCCTTTGATTGGGCAGAACAAGGCGATGATTTTGCGCAGATTCAGGAGAAGTTGGCTATCCAAATTGCTGATAATTCAGCCTTTATCATAGTAGATGACCTCGACCACTTGGTTAAGGGAGGACGTTTGTCAAATGGAGCAGCTATCTTAGGAAATCTCCTCAGTATCAAGCCTATCCTTTACTTTAATGACCAAGGAGTGATTGAAGTTTACGAAAAAGTTCGTACAGAAAAGAAAGCAATCAAACGTTTGGTGGAAATCATCAAGGAGTTGACAAAAGATGGGGACTACCGTATAACAGTCATTCATGGGAACGCTCCTCAAAAGGCAGCGGATTTACGTCAGCTTTTGATGGAGAGTGGTGTGACTGCTGAAATTCCAATTGAAACCTTTGGTAGTGTCATTGGGACCCACCTTGGAGAAGGTAGTATCGCCTTGAGCTATACACCAATCGTCTAAATTGTTCTTACAGGCTTTGTATCTTAGCAATTGAACACGGCCTACCTGCCTCGTGAAAAAAGATGCCTGTCTTGCCTTTCATGGCAAGTCAGCGCCATTCCCTATTTTTCATGGGCAGCTAACGTCCTTTGTATCTTAGACAGGAGTAGAGATGAGTATTCGAGTGATTATTGCTGGGTTTAAGGGAAAGATGGGCCAGGCCGCTTGTCAGATGGTCTTGGCTGATCCTAACTTGGACTTGGTCGCAGTTTTGGATCCGTTTGAGTCTGAATCAGAATGGAAAGGCATTCCTGTCTTCAATGATAAGGCAGCCTTGGCTGGATTTGAGGCTGATGTCTGGGTGGATTTCACCACACCAGCTGTTGCTTACGAAAATACGCGCTTTGCCCTTGAAAATGGCTTTGCTCCTGTCGTAGGAACAACAGGCTTCACTAGTGAAGAAATTACAGAATTAAAAGAATTCTCTCGTGCCCAAAATTTGGGTGGCTTGATAGCCCCTAACTTTGCCTTGGGTGCGGTCTTGCTTATGCAATTTGCGGCCCAGGCGGCTAAATATTTCCCAAATGTGGAGATTATCGAGCTTCATCATGACAAGAAAAAAGATGCTCCGAGTGGAACAGCCATTAAAACAGCTGAGTTGATAGCAGAAGTTCGAGAGTCTATTCAGCAAGGTGCGCTAGATGAGGAAGAGTTGATTGCAGGAGCTCGTGGTGCTAATTTTGATGGCATGCGCATCCATTCAGTCCGTCTACCAGGCTTGGTAGCCCATCAGGAAGTCATCTTTGGCAATCAGGGAGAAGGATTGACCCTCCGTCATGACTCCTATGATCGTAGCTCCTTCATGACAGGGGTGAATTTGGGAATCAAAGAAGTTGTCAAGCGTCATGAGCTTGTCTATGGATTAGAACACTTATTATGAGATTAACACAAATGCCTTCTGAATTTCAGAAGGCTTTACCAGTATTAGAAAAAATTAAAGAAGCAGGTTTTGAAGCCTATTTTGTTGGAGGCTCTGTTAGAGATGCCATTCT
The DNA here is from genome assembly GCF_002096595.1 of Streptococcus oralis subsp. oralis. Lineage (GTDB taxonomy): Bacteria > Bacillota > Bacilli > Lactobacillales > Streptococcaceae > Streptococcus > Streptococcus oralis_D. Next base: position 80,444 of record NZ_NCUR01000008.1, on the reverse strand, counting down.
CCATCGTCCCATCCATGATGTGGATATTGCGACTTCTTCTTATCCAGAGGAGACCAAGCAGATTTTTCCGCGAACAGCCGATATTGGAATCGAGCATGGAACGGTCTTGGTTTTAGATGGCGATGAGGAGTATGAGGTAACCACCTTTCGGACCGAGGATGTCTATGTGGACTATCGCAGGCCCAGTGCAGTTTCCTTTGTGCGCTCGCTAGAAGAGGACCTCAAGCGCCGTGATTTCACAGTTAATGCGTTTGCCTTGGATGAGACAGGCGAAATTATTGACTTGTTCCATGGTTTAGAGGATTTGGAAAACCAAGTCTTGCGAGCAGTTGGAGTGGCTAGTGAGCGTTTTAACGAAGATGCTTTGCGAATTATGCGTGGTTTCCGTTTTCAGGCCAGTCTCGGTTTTAAACTTGAGTCAGAAACTTTTGAGGCGATGAAGACTTTGACGCCGCTCTTGGAGAAAATTTCTGTGGAGCGCACCTTTGTTGAGTTTGATAAACTCTTGCTGGCACCTTTTTGGCGAGTTGGTCTGGCTTCCATGATTGAGAGTCGAGCTTATGACTATCTTCCAGATATGGCAGGGAGCCAGGACAAGCTCAACAGACTGTTTGATTTGGAGACTGAGTTCACTTTTGAATCCTCCGAACAAGCCTGGGCAGCTCTATTGTGGGCTTTGGAGATTAAAGATGCACAGCCATTTTTGAAGGCATGGAAAACCTCACGCCAGTTTGCTAAGCAGGTTCAGGATTTGCTGACTATTTTGGCTTTGCGAGAAGAAAGAGAGCTGAGCAAGCGTGATTGTTACCTCTTTGACTTGAATTCCCTTCTACAAGCTGAAAATCTTCGTCAGGCCCAAGGAAAAGAAGTCAATCAACAAGCTATCACAGAAACTTACCAGAGTTTGACCATTCATGACAAGAAAGAAATTCAGATTAATGGTGGAATTTTGATTAAGGAATATGGTTACCAGCCAGGACCAGACTTGGGAGAGATTTTAACAGAGATTGAGTTTGCCATTGTCGATGGAGAGTTGGAAAACGACCGTCAAGCCATCCATGCTTACCTGAGGGAGAGAAAATGAGTGATTTTATCGTTGAAAAGCTAAGTAAATCCGTCGGAGACAAGACCGTTTTTAAGGATATTTCCTTTATCATCCATGATTTGGACAGAATCGGTCTAATTGGTGTCAATGGAACGGGTAAGACTACCCTTTTAGACGTCCTTTCTGGCGTTTCTGGCTTTGATGGGGATGTCAGTCCCTTTTCGGCAAAGAATGACTATAAGATTGGCTACTTGACCCAGGATCCTGATTTTGATGATAGCAAGACGGTCTTGGATACGGTTCTCTCCAGCGACCTCAAGGAAATCCAGCTCATTCGTGAGTATGAGTTAATCATGCTCAACTACAGTGAGGACAAGCAAGCTCGTTTGGAACGGGTCATGGCAGAAATGGACTCTCTCCAAGCCTGGGAAATTGAAAGCCAGGTCAAGACAGTCCTCAGCAAGCTGGGTATTCAGGACTTGTCGACTCCAGTTGGTGAATTGTCAGGCGGTCTAAGAAGACGGGTTCAGTTGGCGCAAGTTCTCCTAGGAAACCACGACCTCTTGCTTCTGGACGAGCCGACTAACCATTTGGATATTGCGACCATTGAGTGGCTGACCCTCTTTTTGAAAAATTCCAAGAAGACCGTCCTCTTTATCACCCACGATCGTTATTTCCTAGATGCACTATCAACACGAATTTTCGAGTTGGACCGAGCAGGCTTGACCGAATATCAGGGAAATTATCAGGACTATGTTCGCCTCAAGGCTGAACAAGATGAGCGTGACGCTGCCCTTCTCCACAAGAAAGAACAACTCTACAAACAAGAACTGGCCTGGATGCGCAGACAACCACAGGCACGTGCGACCAAGCAACAGGCCCGTATCAATCGTTTCCACGATTTGAAAAAAGAAGTTTCAGGTGGCGTTGCTGAAACAGACTTGACCATGAACTTTGAAACCAGTCGGATTGGGAAAAAAGTCATCGAGTTTCAGGATGTTTCCTTTGCCTATGAAAACAAGCCCATTTTGCAAGGTTTTAATCTCTTGGTGCAAGCCAAAGACCGTATCGGAATCGTTGGGGACAACGGTGTCGGGAAGTCAACTCTGCTTAATCTCATCGCAGGAAGTCTTGAGCCGACTAAAGGTCAAGTTATCATCGGTGAGACGGTTCGCATCGCCTATTTTTCTCAACAAATTGAAGGTTTGGATGAAAGCAAACGGGTTATCAATTACCTGCAGGAAGTAGCAGAAGAGGTTAAGACCAGTGGTGGTTCTACGACTTCCATTGCAGAGTTGCTAGAGCAGTTTCTCTTCCCACGTTCGACGCATGGAACCTTGATTGAGAAATTGTCTGGTGGAGAGAAAAAACGCCTTTATCTTCTCAAATTGCTTTTGGAAAAACCCAATGTTCTTCTTTTGGACGAGCCGACAAATGACCTAGATATTGCGACCTTGACAGTTTTGGAAAATTTCTTGCAGAGCTTTTCAGGTCCTGTCTTGACAGTTAGCCACGATCGTTATTTCTTGGATAAGGTAGCGACCAAGATTCTCGCCTTTGAGAATGGCAAGATTCGTCCTTTCTTTGGTCATTACACCGACTACCTTGATGAAAAAAACTTTGAAACTGATATAGCCAATCAAGTTCAAAAGGCAGAAAAGGAAAAAGTGGTCAAGGTCCGTGAAGATAAGAAACGCATGACCTACCAAGAAAAGCAGGAGTGGGGAAGCATTGAAGGGGATATTGAAGCCTTGGAAAATCGTATTGCTGCTATTGAAGAAGAAATGCAGGCAAATGGCTCTGACTTTGGTAAGCTGGCTACTCTCCAAAAAGAACTGGATGAGAAAAACGAAGCACTCCTTGAAAAATACGAACGTTATGAATATTTAAGTGAGTTGGCATGATGGAAGAAAAAGTCATTAAACGTAGTCCCAAGAAAATCATTTGGAATGCCTTGTTTGGCCTAGCTTCGGTGCTTTTCTTCTTGTTACCTCTCTATTATCTCCATTCGTATTCGGAAAAGGGGACGGGACTTCATACGATAAGTCTTTTGTTAATGCTGCTTGTACTTTTTTGCGCTGGAGTAGTTGTTTATCAGACATACAGGTTGTTAAGCTCCGATAAGGAATATTTGAGATGTACTGTCGAGGGGTTTTACTACAAACCGAATCCAAAGAAACCCAGTCATTTCTACGCTTGGGCTGATGTAGAGGAATTTTCCTTCTCTCGGATTCGAGGGAAGTATAGGGATTCTTATCGGATTGAAGTCTATTTTAAAAACAAGGAAAATGTGAAATCCCAATCCTTTCTAACACTGCTGAAGAGAAGGATTCTCCCTTTTTATCCGTCAGCAGATTTGATCATCCCTATCTTTCTGCTAGATGTAGGACTTCCTGAAAGGGTCTACGAGACCATGAAGTACTATGAAAGAGAATGGCGCATCGAACAAAATCGTCAAGCAAGAAAAAAGGCAAAACAAGCTTCGAAAAGCAAATCTTCCAAACCGTCATAGTCTGTCTTTGCTTAAAGTAGAATAATCAAAAAGGCCCTATCCACTGGATAGGGTCACTGTTTGTCTTCTTTTTTAGTTTCCTGATGGAAGATGTTTTGCCAAGTCTCATGGCGACGCCAGATACTGGTGTGGACGATGCCATCTAGCTCATAGCAAATGAGCTTGGTTTTCTGACTAATGGAAGTGATTTGAATATCCTTAATAGCAGCTTTAAGTTCTTTTTCGGCTTGATAAGCGACTTTATCCATCTGCTCTCCATCTTGACGGATATAGAGAAAGTCCTCAGCAAGGAGTTCTTCTAGCTGATTTCCTTGGTCAATCAATTGCTCACGCATGAGCAGTTTTTTGTAGACATTGTCTAAAATCTCGTCCTCAGGTATGGGAGCTGGCTCGATATGGACATCGGTATCAAAGACTCCAAAGCGCTCTTCCAGCATGGATTCGACCTGGTCCGCAATTTCGTGACTCTCATAGACTGATAAGTCGGGATTCATTTCTAAGGTGATATCAAGGTAGATATTGCTACCGTAGGTACGCCCTCTTTGGGACTTGACCTTACTAATCTTTGGAATCTCCATGATGGCCTTTTGGTAGTCCTCTAGCAGACGGTCATCAAAACCATCTGAAAGACTGAAGGAAGACTCGATAAAGATATCATAGGCTGTTTTTAAGATAAAGAAGGTGATGATGATAGCGACCAATTTATCCACGATAGGATAATTGAAACTGCTGGCTAAGATAGCAATGGAAGTCCCAAGCGAGGTGACAGCATCAGAAAGATTGTCCTTAGCAGCTGCCTTGAGAGCTTTGGATTTCGATTTCTTACTGAGGCGTGTGTTATAGAGATAAACAGCAAACATGACCGCTGCTGAAATGATTCCTAGAATCGCTCCCAAAGGATCAATAGGTGTTTGTTCCCGACTGAGGATTTTCTGAATGGTGTCCCGAAGCACATCAAAACCAACATAGAACATGATGATGGAAGTAATCAAGCTAGCCAAATCTTCAATCTTCCAGTGACCAAAGCGATGGTCACGGTCTGCAGGTTGGCGGGCCATCCGAATCCCAATCAAGAGGGCAACGTTTCCGATAATATCGGATACGTTGTTGAAACCATCTGCCACCAAACTGGAAGAATGCAGGAGGTGACCAGTTGCCAATTTTGCCGCAGACAAGAGGAGGTAGGTTGAAATACTGATAATGGCTCCACGTTCTGCCAATTTGAGATTTGACATGGATTGGTTCATCGGGCTTCCTTTCTAGTCATATAGTATTCTACCATTATACTGGTTTTCAAGGGAAAATTCAAATTTAGTCTTGTTTCATCGGATTTAAACCCTTGAAAACTTTTCAAATTTTGATATAATAGTACTACTCAAGGGAGTAGCTGGCAGAAACCTGTGATAGTGTCGTCATTCCGAATTGTATACTGAAAAGTATGTTTTCCGGCACTATCTTAAACAGCGAGACTTGTTATGATTAACAGGTCTCTTTTTGTTTGTCATAAAACTAAAAGAGAACTTGTTTTGCACACAATGTCAAGGAGGAGACACATGTCAAAAGAACAAAAACGCCAAGCGTTTTACACTCAAAGTCCTGAAGAGGTCTTGAAGTCAGTTGAAGCAACTGAGCAAGGTCTTTCGTCAAGCGAAGCGCAGAAACGTCTAGCTGAATATGGACGCAATGAACTGGAAGAGGGTGAGAAAAAATCTCTCCTAGTCAAGTTTATCGAGCAATTTAAGGATTTGATGATTATCATCCTAGTTGCTGCGGCTATCTTGTCAGTCGTAACTTCTGGTGGGGAAGATATCGCAGATGCCATCATTATCCTAGCCGTGGTTATCATCAACGCTGCCTTTGGTGTTTACCAAGAAGGAAAAGCAGAAGAAGCCATCGAAGCCCTCAAGTCTATGTCTAGTCCAGCTGCTCGCGTTATTCGTGATGGGCACATGGCTGAGATTGATTCCAAAGAATTGGTACCAGGTGATATCGTTGCCCTTGAAGCTGGTGATGTAGTGCCAGCAGACCTACGTTTGCTAGAAGCTAATTCTCTTAAAATTGAAGAAGCAGCCTTGACAGGTGAGTCTGTTCCAGTCGAAAAAGACTTGACTGTCGAGCTCTCTGCAGATGCTGGTATTGGTGACCGTGTCAATATGGCCTTCCAAAACTCAAATGTGACTTATGGTCGTGGTCTTGGCGTTGTTGTCAATACAGGTATGTACACGGAAGTGGGTCATATCGCTGGCATGCTCCAAGATGCGGATGAGACGGATACACCACTCAAACAAAACTTGAACAACCTTTCTAAGGTCTTGACCTATGCAATTTTGGTCATTGCCCTTGTTACTTTTGTAGTCGGAGTCTTCATTCAAGGTAAAAATCCACTTGGTGAGTTGATGACATCTGTTGCGCTTGCTGTTGCAGCCATCCCAGAAGGACTTCCTGCTATCGTGACCATCGTTCTTGCCCTTGGTACTCAAGTTTTGGCAAAACGAAACTCTATCGTTCGTAAGTTGCCAGCAGTTGAAACACTTGGTTCAACTGAGATCATCGCTTCTGATAAGACTGGTACGCTTACCATGAACAAGATGACAGTCGAAAAAGTCTTCTATGATGCAGTCCTACATGATTCAGCTGATGATATTGAACTAGGTCTTGAAATGCCTCTTCTTCGTTCTGTTGTTTTGGCTAATGATACTAAGATTGATGCAGAAGGAAACCTGATTGGGGATCCAACCGAAACAGCCTTCATCCAGTATGCCTTGGACAAGGGCTATGATGTTAAAGGATTTTTAGAGCAATATCCTCGTGTAGCTGAGTTACCATTTGACTCAGATCGTAAACTCATGTCAACGGTTCATCCATTACCAGATGGTAAATTCCTCGTAGCAGTCAAGGGAGCCCCTGACCAACTCTTGAAACGTTGTGTTGCTCGGGATAAAGCTGGAGATGTCGCTCCGATTGATAATCAAGTCAATGACATAATTCACACAAACAACTCTGAAATGGCTCACCAAGCCTTGCGTGTCCTTGCGGGTGCGTATAAGATTATCGATAGTATTCCAGAAAACTTGACTTCTGAAGAGCTTGAAAACAACTTGATCTTTACTGGATTGATTGGAATGATTGACCCTGAACGTGCCGAAGCTGCAGAAGCTGTTCGTGTGGCTAAGGAAGCTGGAATCCGTCCAATCATGATTACGGGTGACCATCAAGATACTGCAGAAGCTATTGCCAAACGTTTGGGAATTATTGATGCAAATGATACAGAAGGTCACGTTTTAACTGGTGCTGAGCTCAACGAACTGTCAGATGAAGACTTTGAAAAAGTAGTTGGTCAATACTCTGTTTATGCCCGTGTGTCTCCAGAACACAAGGTTCGTATCGTCAAGGCTTGGCAAAAACAAGGTAAGGTTGTTGCTATGACAGGTGACGGTGTTAATGATGCGCCAGCTCTGAAAACAGCCGATATCGGTATCGGTATGGGAATCACTGGTACAGAGGTTTCTAAGGGAGCTTCTGACATGATTCTTGCAGATGATAACTTTGCGACTATTATCGTCGCAGTTGAAGAAGGACGTAAGGTCTTCTCAAACATTCAAAAGACTATTCAGTACTTACTTTCTGCCAATACTGCTGAAGTATTAACTATCTTCTTATCAACCTTGTTTGGTTGGGACGTCTTGCAGCCAGTTCATCTTTTGTGGATCAACTTGGTAACAGATACCTTCCCAGCTATCGCTCTTGGTGTTGAACCTGCTGAGCCTGGTGTCATGAATCATAAACCACGTGGACGAAAGGCAAGCTTCTTCTCAGGTGGTGTTTTGAGTTCTATCATCTATCAAGGTGTACTCCAAGCAGCTATTGTTATGAGTGTTTATGGACTTGCAATTGCTTACCCAGTTCATGTGGGTGACAATCATGCCATTCATGCGGATGCCCTTACTATGGCCTTTGCAACACTCGGTTTGATCCAGCTCTTCCATGCCTACAATGTCAAGTCTGTTTACCAATCCATCTTGACAGTTGGCCCATTCAAGTCTAAGACCTTTAACTGGTCTATCTTGGTATCCTTCATTCTTCTGATGGCAACAATTGTCGTAGAACCGCTTGAAGGAATCTTCCACGTAACCAAACTAGACTTGTCACAATGGGCCATTGTTCTTGCTGGAAGCTTCTCAATGATACTTATCGTCGAAATCGTTAAGTTTGTTCAACGTAAACTTGGTCTTGATAAGAACGCGATTTAATAAGAAAGTCATCTTCGGATGGCTTTTTTTGCATTTGAGGGAAAGGACTAGAAGTTGCCCCCTTTTGTGCTATAATAAAGTAAAGTTGTAAGGAGCGTAAGAGAATGGAAAAGAAAATTGTCCGAGATATCTTATTCTTGTCTCAGGTCTCGAAACCTGCAAGTCAGGAAGACCTTTATCTGGCTAAGGATTTGCAGGATACCTTGCTGGCTAATCGCGAGACCTGTGTCGGTCTGGCGGCCAATATGATTGGTGTGCAGAAGCGTGTGATTATCTTTAATCTTGGCCTAGTTCCCATGGTCATGTTTAACCCTATTCTCCTTTCCTACAAAGGGCCTTACGAGACAGAGGAAGGTTGTTTGTCTTTGACTGGGGTTCGAACGACGATTCGTTATGAAACGATTACGGTTTCCTATCGCGATAGCAAGTGGCAGGAACAGACCATTACACTGACAGGTTTTCCAGCTCAGATCTGCCAACATGAACTGGATCATTTGGAAGGACGGATAATTTAGGAGGAACTCAGATGAAACGCATACTATTTGAACTTGTTTTTATCGCAACGACTTGGTATATCTTTTTACCACCATTCAATCTGACTAGTTGGGAATTCATCTTCTTTCTCTGTGGGCATCTGGTGGTGATGGGGATTTTGTTTAGTTTCCGCAAGGATACCAATCTCCTCAAAAATGTTCATGTACGTCATGGCAAGCATGCCAACGAGCTTAATCTAGAAGGACTTCATTTTACCAAACTCAGTAAAGGATTGTTGCTGGCCGCAGGACTTATCTTTGCCCTTGCTGGTCTGGTTGGCTTAGTAACCTCTAGCTTTTTCCAAGCAAAAAATTATGCTAATGTGGTATCTATCACAGAAAAAGATTTTAAAGATTTTCCCAAGAGTGATACCAGCAAGGTTCCAATCCTAGATCGGAGTACCGCCGAAAAGATTGGAGACCGTTATCTAGGCTCTCTGACGGATAAGGTCTCCCAGTACGTAGCAGCAGATACTTATACCCAGTTGACGGTTGATGGCAAGCCCTATAGGGTGACTCCTTTGGAGTATGCTGATCCCATCAAATGGTTCAACAATCAAGCCAAGGGAATTGGCGAGTATATTAAGGTTGATATGGTGACAGGAAATGCGGAATTGGTGGATTTAAAAACACCGATGAAGTATTCGGACTCTGAGTACTTTAATCGCGATGTCAAACGTCATCTTCGAATCAAGTACCCAACCAAGATTTTTAAAACGCCATCCTTTGAGGTGGATGATGCAGGCAATCCCTTCTATGTAGCAACCGTTTATCAAAAGCAGTTTGGTCTAGGAGTTCCTCGTCCTTCATCTGTTATTATCTTGGACGCGACCGATGGAGAAACCAAGGAATACAGCTTGGATGAGGTGCCAGAATGGGTGGACCGTGTCTATCCAGCTGAAGAAACCATCGAGCAAATCAACTACAACGGCAAGTATAAAGATGGCTTCTGGAATGCCTTGATTTCTAAGAAAAATGTTACCCAAACGACCGAGGGCTATAACTATCTTTCTATCGGAAATGACATTTATCTCTATACGGGGGTGACTTCAGCAAACGCTGACGAAAGTAATCTAGGATTTATCCTTGAAAATATGCGCACTGGTGAAATCACCAAGTACAATCTAGCATCAGCAACCGAAGAATCAGCCCGTGCTTCCGCAGAAGGAGCAGTGCAGGAAAAAGCATATAAGGCTACCTTCCCTATCCTTGTCAATCTCAATGACAAACCACTCTATATCATGGGCTTGAAAGATAACGCAGGCTTGGTCAAGGAGTATGCATTGGTCGATGCCGTGGAGTACCAAAACGTCATCGTAGCAACTACGGTAGATGAACTCCTCAGCAAGTATGCCAATAAAAATGACCTCGAGTTGGATAATGAAACGGTAGAAAACATCAAGGGTATCGTCTCAGACCTTAAATCAGCTGTCATCAAGGGTGATACCGTCTATTTCTTTAAAGTTGATGGCAAGATTTATAAGGTCAAGGCTTCCGTATCAGACGACCTTCCTTACCTCGAAAATGGTCAATCCTTTGAAGGTCAAGTTGGAAAAGATAATTACCTCAAGACCTTTAAAGTACAATAATACTCTTCGAAAATCAAATTCAAACCACGTCAGCTTCGCCTTGCCGTACTCAAGTACAGCCTGCGGCTAGCTTCCTAGTTTGCTCTTTGATTTTCATTGAGTATAAAAATAGGTTTTCTCAGTTCAAGGAGAAAAAAAGATAAATTCTTATCTATCTTAACAAGCTTAGCTGGCACAGCCCTTGTTCTCGTGGCTATCTGATTAGGATGACCAAAATAAACAGAGAAACCTCGGTATGAACCGAGGTTTTTAAGATGAAATTCTTGGTCGTGGTTGAAAAATATGCTACACTAACAATATGAAAATTTTAATCCCAACAGCAAAAGAAATGAACACAGACCATCCTTGTATCGAAGCGCTCCCCTTGAGGGAAGAAAGTCAGGTAGTCCTTGACTCACTGGCGCACTACTCAGCCAGTGAATTAGAGACTTTTTATAAGGTATCTGCCGAGAAAGCAGAAGAAGAGTACGCTCATATTCAAGCTCTAAAAGATTACAGGGCTAAAAACTATCCAGCCTTGAAACTTTTCGATGGTCTCATGTATCGTCACATCAAACGAGATGGGTTAACCGAGGCTGAACAAACCTATCTTGAAAATCATGTCCTGATTACCTCGGCTTTATACGGTGTTGTCCCCGCCTTGTCGCCCATGGCTCCTCACCGTTTGGATTTCTTGATGAAGTTAAAAGTTGCTGGTAAGACTTTAAAGAGTCATTGGAAGTCAGCCTATGATGAGGCGCTTCAGGATGAGGACTTGATATTCTCACTCCTATCATCAGAGTTTGAAACCGTATTTTCGAAGGAAATCAGAGAAAAGATGGTGACCTTCAAATTTATGGAGGACAAGGCAGGTCAGCTGAAAATCCACTCAACTATTTCAAAAAAAGCCCGTGGCGCCTTTTTGACCGCCTTGATAGAAGGGCAAGTTCATACAGTCGAACAAGCTCGCCAGCTCAGTTTTGCAGGTTTTGACTACCGACCTGATTTATCCAGTGATTTAGAACTCGTCTTTGTGAAACAAGCATAAAACCAGCTCATTCGAGCTGGTTTTTGCTAGATTAGTTGATGGCTGCAAGAAGGTCGTCCGCTTGTTTTGCAAGTGATGAAGCAGTTGCTTCTTCTAACACCAATTTTCCATCTGCCCAAGCAGAGTCATTGACACGAGCAGCTGTAAAATCACCAACGACTTGTGTACGGATAAATGGCAAGAGGTCTTTATAAATAGCAAAGAGTTGATCGTGACCGGCATTGGCTACAGATGAGACAGTAACAAACTTGTCTTGGAGGGCAGAAGCACCACGTGTATCAGACAAGTCAAGGGCACGAGAGAGCCAGTCAAGCAAGTTTTTCACTGTTCCAGGGATAGAGAAGTTGTAGACTGGAGAGAAGATCCAGATAGCATCCGCAGCAAGGACTGCTTCACGAGCAGCAGCTACAGCTGGATGAGTTGGAACTTCCAAATCTTGGCTGAAGAGAGGAACAGCTGAGTAATCAAGATAGCTAACTTCCGCTTTTCCAGCAAGTGCTTTTTCAGCTTCGAGGGCCATTTGGTGGTTGAAAGAACCTTGGCGTAGTGAACCGACGATAAATAATACTTTTTTAGACATGATGTGTCTCCTTTAGTTTAAAATTTAAAGAGCGAACCCTTTTGTTACCATCTATGTTACAACAAATAATACTAATTAGCAATAATTTTGCTCACAAATTTTTAAATTTTTTTAAAATCTGAATCAAATCTTCCTTTTCGCCATCTTCCAAGATGCTGAGTGCTTCTACGATAGAATCGATATGGTCAGGAAGAACCTCTTCGATTTTTCTGCGTCCTGCAGGTGTTAATTTCAGGAAAAAGGAGCGACGATCCTTGGGGTCACAAGTTCTAGAAATCCATCCATCTCGAACCATATTTCGAATGACAACAGTCATATTTCCAGAAGTGGCTAGCATTTTTTCAATCAAATCCTGAATACGCAGTTCTCCCTTACTATAGAGAGTTTCCAGAACGGAAAATTGAGTAGGGGTTAGTCCGTGTTCTTTGGCAGCCTTGGTTTCATATGGTTTAAAAGTTCGTATGGCTTTGTTGAGGACGATAGCTGTTTTTAAGTCTAATTGATTATCGGAAATTCTCTTTTTCAAATATTGTTTCATAAGGTTATTTTATCAATAATTAGGCAGAAAAACAAGAACTTATATTTTATAGGAAAAGATTCTTAGAATGTTCCTGTCTTCGCTTGTAATAAAGGGGGAGAGATGGTAAAATAGACGAGTGAAACTAAGACAAAAAAAAGCAAAAAACAAGCTACTTATTCAATATGGAATCGGCATTTCTCTGGTACTGCTAGTGCTGACCGGATCCTTTCTTTATCTGATATCACTTAGCATGAAACCCTATCAAGATGCTAGGGTTGATGGAGAAAAACTGGCCATGCAGTATGCAGAATTGGAAAAGGCAGATCAGGTTGATTTTTATAATGGACTAGAAGGTTATTACAGCGTTTTAGGACACAATAAAAAGCAAGAGGCCATTGCCGTACTGATTGAAAAGAATGACCACAAGATTTACGTTTATCAGCTAGATAAGGGGATTTCTCAAGACAAGGCAGCGACGATTTCGAGGGAAAAAGGAGCTAGCGACATTGACAAAGTCACCTTTGGTCGCTATCAGGACAAGCCGATTTGGGAAGTTAAGTCAGGAAACCACTACTATCTGATAGATTTTGAAACAGGAGCAGTGATCCAATAAGGAGGGCATATGAAACTATCCAAGCGTGTACTAGAAATGGAAGAGAGTGTCACTCTAGCCAGTGATGCAAGAGCCAAAGCATTAAAAGCTCAGGGAAAAGATGTTCTTTTCTTAACCTTGGGACAGCCTGATTTTCATACTCCTGAAAACATTCAGGATGCAGCGATAGAAGCGATTCGAGATGGACGAGCTTCCTTCTATACAGTTGCTTCAGGCCTACCAGAGTTAAAAGCGGCGGTTAATACCTATTTTGAACGCTACTATGGGTATTCCGTAGCAGCTAACGAGGTTACCTTTGCCACTGGTGCCAAGTTCTCTCTCTACACCTTCTTTATGGCTGTAGTCAATCCAGGTGATGAGGTCATCATCCCTACACCATACTGGGTCAGCTATGGAGATCAAGTCAAAATGGCAGAAGGAGTGCCAGTCTTTGTCCAGGCCAAGGAAGACAATCACTTTAAAGTAACAGTAGAGCAGCTAGAAGCAGCCCGAACAGACAAGACTAAGGTCTTGGTTCTCAATTCGCCATCTAATCCGACCGGTATGATCTACTCTCGTGAGGAACTCTTGGCTATCGGAAATTGGGCGGTTGAACATGATGTCCTTATCCTAGCAGATGATATTTATGGTCGTTTGGTTTATAACGGGAACGAATTTGTTCCAATCTCTAGTCTGTCAGAAGCCATTCGCAAGCAAACCATCGTGATTAACGGTGTATCTAAGGCTTATGCTATGACTGGTTGGCGGGTAGGTTATGCAGTAGGAAATCCTGAAATTATCGCTGCTATGAGCAAATTGACAGGACAAACGACTTCAAATCTGACAGCAGTGTCTCAATATGCTACCATTGAAGCCCTAACTGGACCACAAGACTCTGTCGAAACCATGCGCCAAGCATTTGAGGAACGTTTGAATACCATCTATCCTCTTTTGTGCCAAGTACCAGGATTTGAAGTAGTCAAGCCCCAAGGAGCCTTCTATCTTTTCCCAAATGTTAAAAAAGCGATGGAGATGAAGGGATATACCGATGTGACGGAGTTTGCAACGGCTATTCTCGAAGAAGTCGGACTGGCCTTGATTACAGGAGCTGGATTTGGAGCACCAGAAAATGTTCGTCTCAGCTATGCCACAGACTTGGATACATTAAAAGAAGCTATTCGCCGTTTGCATCAATTTATGGAAAACTAAAACTCAAAGTCTTCGTCTTCTTGGCGAAGATTTTTTGTAACGAAAATCTCGCGAATTTTCTCTAGTCGAACCTAGCTATCGCAGTCTATTTATGGTAAAATAGTGGGTAATGATGTCTTCGGACAAGTTAAACGAAAAAAGGAAGATAGATTATGACAAAACGTGTAACAATCATCGAAGTAAAAGACTACGTTGGTCAAGAAGTGACCATCGGAGCCTGGGTTGCCAACAAATCAGGAAAAGGAAAAATTGCCTTCTTGCAATTGCGTGATGGAACAGCCTTCTTCCAAGGTGTAGCCTTTAAACCAAACTTTATTGAAAAATTTGGTGAAGAGGTAGGTCTTGAAAAATTTGACACAATCAAACGCTTGAGCCAAGAAACTTCTGTTTATGTGACAGGAATTGTCAAAGAAGACGAACGTTCTAAGTTTGGTTATGAACTCGATATTACAGACATCGAAGTGATCGGTGAATCTCAAGACTACCCAATCACACCAAAAGAACACGGAACAGACTTCTTGATGGACAACCGTCACTTGTGGCTCCGCTCTCGTAAGCAAGTGGCTGTGATGCAAATCCGTAACGCTATCATTTATGCAACTTATGAGTTCTTTGATAAGAACGGCTTCATGAAGTTTGATAGCCCAATTCTTTCAGGAAATGCAGCAGAAGATTCAACTGAACTCTTTGAAACAGATTACTTCGGAACGCCAGCCTACTTGAGCCAATCAGGTCAGCTTTACCTAGAAGCGGGTGCTATGGCTCTTGGTCGCGTATTTGACTTTGGTCCAGTATTTCGTGCGGAGAAATCAAAAACGCGCCGTCACTTGACTGAGTTCTGGATGATGGATGCGGAGTATTCTTATTTGACACATGACGAGTCACTTGACTTGCAAGAAGCGTATGTAAAAGCCCTTCTTCAGGGTGTTCTTGATCGTGCGCTTCAAGCCTTGGAAACCTTGGAACGTGATACAGAGCTCTTGAAACGCTATATTGCTGAGCCATTTAAACGCATCACTTACGATCAAGCCATTGACCTTTTGCAAGAGCATGAAAATGATGAAGATGCTGATTACGAGCATCTTGAGCATGGCGATGACTTTGGTTCACCACACGAAACATGGATTTCAAACCACTTTGGTGTGCCAACGTTTGTCATGAACTACCCAGCAGCTATCAAGGCCTTCTACATGAAACCAGTTCCTGGAAATCCAGAACGCGTACTTTGTGCAGACTTGCTTGCACCAGAAGGCTACGGAGAAATCATCGGTGGTTCTATGCGTGAGGAAGACTACGATGCTCTTGTGGCTAAGATGGAAGAACTGGGCATGGATCGTACAGAATATGAATTCTACCTTGACCTTCGTAAATACGGTACAGTACCACATGGTGGATTTGGTATCGGTATCGAGCGTATGGTGACTTTCGCAGCAGGTACAAAACATATCCGTGAAGCCATTCCATTCCCACGTATGTTGCACCGTATCAAACCATAAACTAGTAAAAAGAAGATATTTTCATCTTCTTTTTTCACTTTTATCTTGCTATCTATCAGTTTTTCTAGTATAATAGTTTATTGTGAGCAAACCTCACTTACCCCTTGCAAAGACTAGGGGTCATTAGACCAAAAGGAGGAACATATCAATGGCTAAATACGAAATTCTTTATATCATTCGTCCAAACATTGAAGAAGAAGCGAAAAACGCTTTGGTAGCACGTTTTGACTCTATTTTGACTGACAACGGTGCAACTGTTGTTGAATCAAAATCATGGGAAAAACGTCGTCTTGCATACGAAATCCAAGATTTCCGTGAAGGACTTTACCACATCGTTAACGTTGAAGCAAACGACGACGCAGCTCTTAAAGAGTTTGACCGTCTTTCAAAAATCAACGCTGACATTCTTCGTCACATGATCGTCAAACTTGACGCGTAAGAAGGTAAATTATGATTAACAATGTTGTACTTGTAGGGCGTATGACACGTGATGCTGAGTTGCGTTATACCCCATCAAATGTAGCAGTTGCGACTTTTACTCTTGCAGTAAACCGTACATTTAAGAGTCAAAATGGCGAACGTGAGGCTGATTTTATCAATGTCGTTATGTGGCGTCAACAGGCTGAAAATCTTGCTAACTGGGCTAAAAAAGGCTCTCTTATCGGGATCACAGGCCGCATCCAGACTCGTAGTTACGATAACCAGCAAGGACAACGTGTCTACGTAACAGAAGTCGTGGCTGAGAATTTCCAAATGTTGGAAAGTCGCGGAGTGCGCGAAGGACATTCAGGTGGGGCTTATTCTGCACCAACTGCTGGTCAATCAGCACCTGCAAACCCAGTACCAGACTTTTCGCGTTCTGAAAATCCATTTGGAGCAACCAATCCATTGGACATTTCAGATGATGATTTACCATTCTAATGGACAATTAATACTATAAAGGAGAAAAAACATGGCTCAACAACGTCGTGGCGGATTCAAACGCCGTAAAAAAGTTGATTACATCGCAGCAAACAAAATTGAATATGTTGATTACAAAGATACTGAGCTTCTTAGCCGTTTCGTTTCAGAACGTGGGAAAATCCTTCCTCGTCGTGTAACAGGAACTTCAGCTAAAAACCAACGTAAAGTAACAACAGCTATCAAACGCGCTCGCGTAATGGCTTTGATGCCTTTCGTAAACGAAGATTAAAGAAAAGACCCTTACGGGTCTTTTTTTCACGAGCATGGAAATGAGAGAGCGAGTTGAGGTCCAGTGGAGCTCTTTTTCATGAGCTCGGAAATAAGAAAGCGAGTCAAGACCCCAACGGGTCTTTTTTTCACGAGCTTTGAAACGAGAGAGCGAGTTGGGTCCTGGTGGACCTCTTTTTCAGACTTTTCCAGGACTCTGTTAGAATTGATTCCCTGTTGACCTAGTAAGATTCTTTTGTCTTACTAGGTTTTTCTTTTAATCTTTATTATCGTGCTATAATGGTAGGAGAAAGCTATAAAGGAGCAACTTATGAAGACGATATGTTCAATTAGAAAAATGCAAGAATCTGACATACAAGATCTATCTCGAGGATTTATCAGCCAAGGTTGGCCAAGTAGAGAGGAGATTTTAACTCGATACTTTAAGGAGCAAGAAAGTGGGGAGAGAGAAGTCTTAGTTGCAGAGGTTGAGGGTGCTGTAGCGGATTACATTACGATTTTACCCGATGCTAAGCAGGGTCCCTTTGCTGGAATGGCTCCAGAACTCTCAGATTTCAATGTCTTTGAGCCCTTTCAAAATCAAGGTATTGGAAACTTCTTGATGGAAGAGGCAGAAAATCGAGTTAAGCTTTTTTCAGACAAAGTGACGTTGGGTGTAGGTTTGCACTCAGGCTATGGACCTGCCCAGAGATTGTACATCAAACGAGGTTATATTCCAGATGGTTCGGGTGTCTGGTATCAAAATCACAGACCGGCTATGGATGCTACTTGTGAAGATATCGGTGACCTTGTTTTATATCTGTCAAAAGATTTGATTTAAGATAGATCTTATAAGGTTTAACTTTAAAATGGCAAGAAGTCGTAAATCCCTTTTTCATTCGAAAAAGGAATTTTTTGTTTGAAATTGTTTGATTTATTCCTCAAAGTGATAAAATATAATTGTTTGAAATATCAATATAAACATAAATATCAAAAAAAACATATAAATAATAGTTTATGTATGGTCTTATTTTCTGAAAAAAATCTGAAATATATTGAAGAGTGGGCTGTTTTTAGTTGTAAACGATATCATTACAAAAAAGTTACAGAATGTTAAAATTAAATGAAATGAAATAATATAATTTGGAAAAAATTTGACATATAAATAAATTGACGGTAAAATAATTATGAAAGTCAAATTAATTGAAATCGGAACTATTCGATACACAAATTAATACGATTTATCAAATTTTATTTTTTATTATAGTAGAAGGATAGCATAATGAAGAAACTGAAAGTGATGGTTGTTTTTGGAACACGACCTGAAGCCATCAAAATGGCCCCTTTAGTGTTGGAGTTGCAAAAACATAGTGATACAATTGAAACAGTTACTGTTGTGACAGCTCAACATCGTCAAATGCTAGATCAAGTTCTTGAAACATTTCGAATTCAGCCTAACTATGATTTAGATATCATGGGGAAAAACCAGTCTCTTTTAGACATTACTGGAAAAATTTTAGAAAAGTTTGATCCAGTTGTTAAGCAAGAACTTCCAGATATCATTCTTGTTCATGGAGATACAACGACAACTTTTGCAGCAAGTTTAGTTGCTTTCTATAATCAGGTACGTATCGGCCACGTTGAAGCTGGTCTAAGGACCTTTGATAAGTATTCTCCTTTTCCAGAAGAAATGAATCGTCAGATGACTGATAACCTAGCGGATCTTTATTTTGCTCCAACTAGTGAGAGTAAAGAAAATCTCCTCAAGGAAAATCACCCTGAGTCTGCTATTGTCATTACGGGGAATACAGCCATTGATGCATTGAAACTAACCGTTCAATCGGATTACTATCATGAAGTTCTAGATCAATTGGATCCAGATAAGAAACTTGTATTGGTAACCATGCATCGTCGTGAGAATCAAGGTCATCCAATGAGAAATGTCTTTACAGCTTTACGTGAGATGGTCGATCTTCATCAGGAAATTGAAGTTGTTTATCCTGTTCATCTTAGCCCTGCTGTGCAAGAAGCAGCAAAGGATATTCTAGCTGGTCATGACCGCATTCACTTGATTGAGCCTTTAGATGTACTTGATTTTCATAATTTGGCTTCAAGAAGCTATTTTATCATGACTGACTCTGGAGGTGTTCAGGAAGAGGCGCCTTCTCTCGGCAAACCTGTCCTTGTTCTTCGTGACACGACGGAACGTCCAGAAGGTGTTCGTGCAGGAACCTTGAAGCTAGTTGGTACGAATCCAGTACGTGTCAAAGACGCTATGGCAGCACTCTTAACAGATGAAACTCTTTATAGACAAATGTCTCAGGCACCAAATCCTTATGGAGATGGAAGAGCCTCTGAACGAATCGTACAATCCATTCAACAGTACTTTGGGGCAGCAACTTCTGTATCTGAATTCAAAGGGGGGAAATAAGATAAAATGAAAAATTGGAGTCAATTTAAAAACTGGCTTATGGCTTTGCTTGCTTGTGAGGTCATTCTTTTGGTGCTTTGTTTTTTGTATGCTCGAGCAATCATTTTAGAACAAATCTTGTTTTTAGCTTTAGCCTTGTTTGCAGTGTTGGTATTATCTGACCTTTTACTTACTTGGACCCTTATCTTAGCATTTGGTTTTGGACTTATCGTTTTGGTTGCGGGTGTGGTTTATATCCCAATCATTCAACTGATCTTCTTATTAATCAGTTTTCCAATTTTGATTGGGATTCTACTTAAGGTTCGTTATTATTTCTTCAAGGTGACCTCAAAGGTCCAAGAACAGGAAGACGAAGCGCGAGCAGATTACCAAGCGATGGTCACTGAACAAAGTGATGTGATGGTACAGTCCTTATTGATTCATTGGGCACATGAAGATTTGTTCTTCCAGATTAAACCGAAAGAACATAACCAGATGCTCAGTCGTATTCAAGAGGGAATTGCTCAGGAATTGAGCTACAATGATAAACTCTATTACGTTTCGGATGGTAATTTTCTCGTTCTATCGAGTAGTAGCCAACATTCTTTGAAGGAACTTTATTTGAATGGTTTGCAGGAGAAACTGAGCAGTTTAGTTTTTCATGGAGAAGATGGCAATCAAGGAATTCAGTTCCAAACAGGCTATTTGGTGATTAACTCTGATAATAAAGATAAATACCAAGACTACACGGATGTCGCCAGTCATCTCAAACGTCAACTAGAGACAGATGTAATTGTAGAATATTAGGAGGGAAACATGACTTTAACCGAACTATTTTTTGGTATTGCTTTGGGACTCAGTCTCGTCTTTGGCATTTGTTTTATCATACTATTTATTGCATACAATATTCTTTACCATCGAGTGAACAAAAATTTTAAGGCGGTGAATCATGATTAGTCAAATGTTAATGATTTTTACCTTGCTTACAATTTGGATTTCTCTAGCTTGGGGCTTGGTAATTCTCTTTTCGGCAGTACACTTTTGGTTTAAACACAGTGATTTTCGTGTAGATACTTCGCCGCTACCTTATTATCCTAAGGTTACCATTGTTGTTCCTGCTCATAATGAGGATGTGGTTATTGCCCAAACGGCAAAAGCTATCTTGGATATGAACTATCCTCACGACCGTGTGGAGTTGCTTCTATTTGCGGATAACTGTTCGGATAACACCTATGCAGAATGTTTGTCAGTACAAGCCATGCCTGAATATGCAGGAAGAAATCTGACTATTATCGATCGTACTGGTACGGGAGGAAAAGCGGGCGTTCTAAACGATGCTTTGGAGATGGCAACAGGCGAATATATCTGTGTCTATGATGCAGATGCCATGCCTGAAAAGAACGCTCTTTATTTCCTTGTGAAAGAAGTGATGAAGGATCCAGAACGTCATGTGGCATCTTTCGGCCGCAACAAGACTCGAAATGCCAATCAAAATTTCTTGACTCGTTGTATCAACCAGGAAATCGTTGTTACTCAGCGCGTGCACCACGTTGGGATGTGGCATCTCTTTAAAATTGGGCGTATCCCAGGAACCAACTTTATCATTCAAACCGACTTTGTAAAGAGTATCGGTGGTTGGAAAAATGGTGCCTTAACCGAGGATACCGATATTTCCTTCAAAATCATGCAGAGTGGTAAATTGATCGCCCTTGCTTATAACTCAGAGGCTTTCCAACAAGAACCTGAGACTTTAAAGAGTTACTATATGCAACGAAAACGCTGGGCAAAAGGAAATTATGAAGTTGTTCTCTCAAACTTTAAGCATCTATTTGGCAGAGCAAACTGGCGCGTTAAACTAGAAGTCTTTAACTATTCTTGTGTTTTCTTTTGGTTTAACTTTGCCATTGTCCTATCGGATTTGATTTTCCTAGCGAATGTGCTAGCGATCTGCCTTAATCTTTTCTTCCCAGATGTCAGGGTTCCATTTGCTTTTGATGCGGACAATATCTACATCGCCCAGCTCATGCTCTTTAACTGGATTCTCATGATTGGTCTTTATTTGATGCAAATTATGACAGCATTGGCAAGTCAATTTGGACAAGCTACTACAAAGCAAATCTGGTTGGCTTTGGCTGCCTATTTCACTTATGCACAGATGTTTATCGTTGTTTCCATTGATTCCATTTCTTCAATCGTTCTGGACAAGGTACTCCGACGAAAAGAAACCAAGTGGGTTAAAACCAAGCGATTTGCAGGATAGGAGGTTCTATGAAAACGAATAAATTAAAATATGTCTGGTTTGTGCTCATCCTTTCTATCTTTTGTTTAGCCTTGTTTTTAGTAAGAGGAAGGACTAAAATCGAGATGCGGAATCGAATTTACAGCCAATGGAGCCAGCAGTTTCTTGTTACAAAAGGCGATCAGTCTTATGTTCGTACGACGAATGATTCTGAGGAAACAACAGTTTTATCAGAGGCCCAAAGTTACGGCATGCTCATAACGGTTTTAGCAGCCCAAAAAGGGCAAGCAACACAAGCAGATTTTGATAACCTTTATCGCTATTACCAAAATCATCGTATCGAGGGAACGCAGTTGATGTCTTGGAAGCAAGTAATCACAAATGGTAGCGAATCGGTTGAGAAGCAGAACGCAACTGATGGGGATCTCTACATCGCTTATTCTTTGATTGAAGCTGCCAAACAGTGGCCAGATAAAGCACAGGAATACCAAGAACAAGCTAAAAAGATCTTGGCTGATATCCTTCAATACAATTACAATGAAGAGACAGGTGTTTTAACAGTAGGAAACTGGGCAAACAAGGATTCTGATTATTATTACTTGATGCGGACGTCTGATACTCTTCCTCACTATTTCCAATCTTTTTATGACCTGACTGGAAATAAACAGTGGTTAGACATTAAGGATAAGATGCTTGGGCAATTGGAGCAAATCAGTTCTCATTCTGATACGGGTCTCTTGCCAGACTTTATCTGGGCTGAGAAGTCAGGGGCACGTCTTGTTGATGCCAACACTATCGAATCTCAATACGATGGGGCTTATTCTTATAATGCTTGTCGTTTGCCTTATCACCTGTCACAGAGCCAGGATGAAAGAAGCCAAAAACTCGTTCAAAAGATGATGGATTTCTTTATGAAAGAGCAACGCATTTATGCTGGCTATGACTTGAACGGAACGGCCCTCAATCAATACCAGGCAGGTAGTTTCTTGGCACCGATTACCTACGCGTCTGACAAGGGAGAAGGCTATCTGAAACTTCTTCAGCAAAATAAATACATTTTCACACAAGATTTACCTTTGGACAACTACTATGATGCAACGATGATTACCATGATTGCTCTAGAGATGTTCTAGGATGAAAAGAGAGGGCTAGTTTTTCTGGCTCTCTTTTTGATAGGATTTTCATCTTTTTTCAAAAAAGGAATTTCATCAGCTTTATGGTATAATGGAAGGAGTGATAAAAAAGAGGTAGAGAGATGGATGCAAAATTAAAATACAAGGCAAAGAGGATTAAAATCGTCTTTTTTGATATTGATGATACCTTGCGTACGTCAAAGACAGGTTTTATTCCAGCTACAATTCCCACTGTCTTTAAACAGTTGCGTGAAAAAGGAATTTTAATAGGAATTGCCTCTGGGCGCGGTATTTTCGGTGTTGTTCCAGAGATTCGTGATCTCAAACCTGACTTTTTTGTAACCCTAAATGGGGCCTATATTGAAGATAAAAAAGGGAAGGTGATTTATCAACATCAGATTGACAAGTCAGATGTTGAGGAGTATGTCTCTTGGACGAAGGAAGAGGGAATTGAGTACGGCCTGGTTGGTAGTCATGACGCCAAACTCTCCACGCGAACAGAACTGATCAGTGAAGCTATTGATCCGATTTATCCAAACTTGGATGTGGATCCTAACTTCCATGAAAAAACGGATATATACCAGATGTGGACCTTTGAGGATAAAGGGGCTGATTTGCACCTACCAGAGTCTTTATCGGATAAACTTCGCATGGTGCGTTGGCATGAACATTCATCTGATATCGTGCCGATTTCAGGATCCAAAGCAACTGGTGTAGCCAAGGTGGTGGAACATCTAGACTTGAAACCAGAGAATGTCATGGTCTTTGGGGATGGTCTCAATGACTTGGAACTCTTTGATTATGCTGGAATCAGCATTGCTATGGGTGTTTCCCACGAAAAGATCAAAGAAAAAGCAGATTATATTACAAAAACAGTAGAAGAAGATGGCATTTTTGATGCCTTAGAAGGATTTGGTATGGTAGAAAAAGAATTGCATTTCCCACAAGTAGACATTGAAACAGTAGAAGGTCCGTTGGCGACTATTAAGACAAATTACGGAGACTTGCGTATCAAGCTCTTCCCTGAACAGGCTCCCAAAACAGTAGCCAACTTTGTTGCTCTTTCAAAAGACGGTTACTATGATGGTGTGATTTTTCACCGCATTATCAAGGACTTTATGATTCAAGGTGGAGACCCCACTGGTACTGGTATGGGTGGAGAATCAATCTACGGCGACTCTTTTGAAGATGAATTTTCTGAAGAACTCTATAATGTTCGTGGCGCTCTTTCTATGGCTAATGCGGGTCCAAATACCAATGGAAGTCAGTTCTTTATCGTGCAAAACCAACACTTACCGTACTCTAAGAAAGAGATTGCGCGTGGTGGTTGGCCTGAACCAATCGCTGAGATCTATGCAGAACAAGGTGGAACTCCTCACCTTGACCGTCGCCATACTGTTTTTGGGCAATTGGTAGACGCAGAATCGTTTGCGGTCTTGGATGCCATTGCAGCTGTTGAGACTGGTGCAATGGATAAGCCAGTTGAAGATGTGGTAATTGAAACGATTGAAATTGAGGACTAGAATGAAAATTGGTGATAAGCTAACTGGGCGTATTACAGGAATTCAGCCCTATGGTGCCTTTGTCGAGTTAGAGACAGGGGTGACAGGGCTGATTCACATCTCGGAGATTCGGACGGGATTTATTGAAAATATCTATGACATTTTAAAAATTGGTGATGAAGTCCAAGTTCAGGTGGTGGATTTTGACGAATACACTGGAAAGGCCAGTCTTTCCATACGTACCTTGGAAGAGGAAAAGCATCAATTACCAAGACGGAGACGTTTTTCAAATGATCGGATCAAGCACGGTTTTGCACCACTTGGACGAATGATGCCTGTTTGGACGCGTGAGGCACTTGAGCATTTAAAGAAGAAGCCGTAAATACGATTATCTAAATTATTTGTAATATTAACATCATTTGTTATAATAAAAGTATGAAAGAAGAACAATTATTAAAACCAGGAGAGCGAATCAATCAGCTCTTTTCGACAGATATTAAGATCATCCAAAATAGAGAGGTGTTTAGCTATTCGGTGGATAGTGTTCTTTTATCACGCTTTCCTCGCTTCCCTAAACGGGGGTTAATTGTGGACTTTTGTGCTGGAAATGGTGCAGTGGGACTTTTTGCTAGTTCACGTACTCAGGCGCGGATAATATCTGTAGAGATTCAGGAGCGCTTGGCGGATATGGCAGAGCGTTCGGTTCAGTTGAATGGCTTGGAAGAGCAGATGCAGGTCATCTGTGATGATTTGAAAAATATGCCTGCCCACATTCAGGGAAGTAAGGTGGATATGATTTTGTGTAATCCGCCTTATTTCAAGGTGGATCCGCATTCCAATCTGAACGAGAGTGAACACTACCTCCTAGCAAGACACGAAATTGCGACTAATCTTAAGGAAATCTGTCGAAGTGCTCAGAGTATTCTCAAGTCTAATGGCCGTTTGGCCATGGTCCATCGTCCTGATCGGCTCTTGGATATCTTAGATATGCTTCAACGCCACAATTTGGCACCCAAGCGTCTGCAATTTGTCTATCCTAAACGAGAGAAGGAGGCCAATATGCTCTTAATCGAAGCTATCAAGGATGGCTCGACTAGTGGCTTCAAGGTCTTACCACCTCTCATCGTTCATAATGATGATGGTTCCTATACACCAGAAATTCAAGAGATTTACTATGGATCATAAGGCCTATATGTATGTGTTGGAGTGTCGCGACGGTTCTTATTATACGGGCTATACAACGGATGTGAAGAGGCGCCTTGTCGCTCATAATAGTGGTAAGGGAGCCAAGTATACCCGAGCTCGCTTGCCAGTCAAACTCATCTATGTAGAGGGTTTTGCCAGTAAGAAAGAAGCCATGTCTGCCGAAGCTCTCCTCAAACGCAAGAAACGTCCACAGAAAGAACGATTTTTATCCGAAAATCAAGAGAAAAATCTAGTCAACCATATTGATGTCTAACGAGGAGTCTTTTGGCTCCTCTTACTTTTGTAAAAAGAGGAAAAAAGTGCTAAAATAAGATGAATAAATTTAAAGAGGTATTATCATGTCTAAGATTCTAGTATTTGGTCACCAAAATCCAGACTCAGATGCCATCGGGTCATCTGTAGCCTTTGCTTATCTTGCAAAAGAGGCGTATGGATTGGACACAGAAGCAGTAGCACTTGGAACTCCTAATGAAGAAACAGCCTTCGTTTTGAACTATTTTGGTGTAGAAGCACCACGCGTCATCACATCTGCTAAAGCAGAAGGTGCAGAGCAAGTCATTTTGACTGACCACAATGAATTCCAACAATCAGTGTCAGATATCGCTGAAGTAGAAGTTTACGGTGTTGTGGACCACCACCGTGTGGCTAACTTTGAAACTGCAAGCCCACTTTACATGCGTTTGGAACCAGTTGGATCAGCTTCATCTATCGTTTACCGCATGTTCAAAGAACATGGTGTGGCAGTTCCTAAAGAAATCGCAGGATTGATGCTTTCAGGTTTGATTTCAGATACTCTTCTTTTGAAATCACCAACAACTCACCCATCTGATAAAGTCATTGCTCCTGAATTGGCAGAATTAGCAGGCGTTAACTTGGAAGAGTACGGTCTTGCAATGTTGAAGGCTGGTACAAACTTAGCTAGCAAATCTGCTGAAGAATTGATCGACATCGATGCTAAGACATTTGAACTCAACGGAAATAAGGTTCGTGTTGCTCAGGTTAACACAGTTGATATTGCTGAAGTTTTGGAACGCCAAGCTGAAATCGAAGCAGCAATGCAAGCGGCTAATGCAGCAAACGGCTACTCTGACTTTGTCTTGATGATTACAGACATCGTCAACTCAAACTCAGAAATCCTTGCTCTTGGATCAAACATGAACAAGGTCGAAGCTGCCTTCAACTTCAAACTTGAAAACAACCACGCTTTCCTTCCAGGTGCCGTTTCACGTAAGAAACAAGTGGTGCCTCAGTTGACTGAAAGCTTTAATAGCTAATAGTCTGAGTGATAGTTGAAATGTGGAAACGTTGGTTTCCTTATAGCTAAAGGGGTTTCGGCTCCTTTTTTTCTAGGAGAGAAAGATGTTAGAAAATGGTGATTTGATTTTTGTGAAGGACCTTTCAGATATGGGGCAGGCCATCCAGGCTTCTACTGGGAACTATAGTCATGTAGCCATCTTTTTGGATGGTTTGATCTATCATGCTAGTGGGCAAGTAGGTGTCATCTGTCAAGAACCGACTGAATTTTTTGAACCGACTCATCTCTACGATCTTTATGTTTATCCAGAGCTGGAAGCTGACTTGGTAAAGGAAAGAGCAAGCAAATATTTAGGTGAACCCTATAATGCCTCTTTTTATCCAGATGGATCTGGCTTTTACTGCTCCCAGTACATCGCTGAAATCCTACCGATTTTTGAAAGCGTACCGATGAAATTTGGGGATGGGAAGCAGGAGATTAGTGATTTTTGGAGAGAGTATTACCAGAAGCTCGAACTTCCTGTGCCTCTGAATCAACCAGGGACCAATCCCAGTCAGTTGGCAGCATCTCCTCTTTTAGAATGTAAAGAAAGGAATCTTCATGATTCAGATTTTTAATCCCTCCCGTTTGACTCGACAGCCATTTTTTATAGATTTGGTGAACTATCTGGACCAGCACGACGATGTGATTCTACGAGAAATCAAGGCTCAGTTTCCAGATGTGGCAGTTGATAAACTCGTGGAAGAGTATATAAAGGCAGGTTTGATCTTAAGGGAAAACAAACGCTATTCCCTCAATCTCCCTTTTCTAGAATCAATAGACGGTCTGGCCCTTGACCAAGAAATTTTTGTCAGAGAGGATAGCCCAGTCTATCAAGCCTTGCTGAAGAAGACTTTTGAGACAGAATTGCGCAATCAAACCAATGCCGCCATTTTAGTCGAACGTACGGACTTTGCAAGAGAAAAGATGACCATATCCAATTATTTCTACAAGGTCAAACAACAGTATCCTTTGACGGAAAAACAGCAGGAACTTTATGCTATTTTAGGAGATGTCAATCCTGAGTATGCTCTCAAATATATGACGACTTTTTTACTTAAATTTCTCAAAAAAGATCAATTAATTCAGAAACGTCGTGATATCTTTGTGGACAGTTTAGTCGTTCTAGGCTATATTGTTCAAAATGAAGCTGGAAAGTATGAGTTGGTTGTTGATTTCGACAAGGAACGGTTGACTTTCTATTTACTTTAATTGCTTCATTTTGAGCAGATTGCTTGACTTTGCAAAAGAATAAGCATAAACTGAATGTAAGCGATAACGTTTATCGTATTAAAAGCAAAGGAGACAGAGATATGTCACTTGAAAATAAATTGGATCAAGCAACTGGTGCTATCAAAGAAGGATTTGGTAAAGTTACTGGCGATAGCAAGACAGAAGCAGAAGGTACTGTAGAAAAAACAGTTGCCAAAGCAAAAGAAGTTGTTGAAGATGCTAAAGGTGCTGTAGAAGGTGCCGTTGAAGGTCTTAAAAATTCATTTAAGAAAGAAGACTAAAAAAATCAAGGGAATGTTTCCCTTGATTTTTTTATAGATAACGTTCTGCGATGGCTGCGTCTCCAGGATAGTCTTCTTTCTTTCCTTGGACGATTTGGTAGCAATCAGCTCCCTTGCCTGCAATAATCACAGCATCGAGTTCTTGATTTGTGATGGCCATCGCCGCCTTGATGGCTTCTTCACGATCGGCAATCTTTTCAACAGGATGACTGATGTAGCTGTTGATTTCATCTGCAATGGTCATTGGATCTTCATAGTTGGGATCATCAGCGGTGAGAAAGACTTGAATCTCAGGATGTTGATTGAGAAGGAGTCCGAAGTCCTTGCGACGACTTTCACCCTTGTTTCCAGTCGAACCGAGAACCAGAGCAATTTTTCCAGTTTGATGGGTTTCAACCACATTGATGAGTTTCTTCAGACTGTCCCCGTTGTGGGCGTAGTCGATGAAGACCTTGGCTCCATTTTTCTGTGTGAGGACTTCCATACGTCCAGGGACCCGGGTTGCAGCAATTCCTTTTTTGATGTCCTCCAGACTAGCACCTAGACGAAGGCAGGCAAGTCCTGCAGCGACTGCATTTTCTTGATTGAAGTGACCGATGAGTTGGATATCATAATCACCAGCGAGTTTACCTGTAGCTGAAAAGCTAAAGGCTTTGGAATTCTCGATTTGGTTGCTCGACTGACTACCGTAGAAATCATGCTCTTGATGTTCAACTTGTTCTTTCAGTACAGAAAAGTGATCCATATCGCTGTTAACGACAACTGCTCGGCTATTTTCTATCAAGAGACGTTTGTGGTAGAAGTAATCTTCAAAGCTAGGATGCTCAATCGGACCGATATGGTCAGGAGTGATGTTAAGAAAGACACCTACATCAAAGGTCAGGCCATAGACTCGATGAACAAGATAGGCTTGACTAGAGACTTCCATTACAAGATGGGTTCTTCCATTCTTAACAGCCTGAGCCATCATGTCGAAAAGATCGATATTTTCAGGCGTTGAGAAGGAAGATTTAAAGAAGGTCTCGCCATCCAGAGTTGTGTTCATAGTTGACAAGAGGGCTGTTGGGTAGCGTTGAGATAGGATGTGGTAAGCAAAGTAAGCAGCTGTTGTCTTTCCTTTTGTCCCTGTAAAAGCGAGAATTTTGAGTTTCTCTTGTGGATTGCCGTAAAATTCCATAGCAATCAAACTCATGGCTTTTTTGATATCGTTCACAATGATGACGGGGATACCGACTTCGTAGTCCTTTTCTGCGACATACCAAGCTAATCCTTGCGTTATAGCGGATAGGAGGTATTCTTTTTTAAAGGCAGCACCTTTTGCAAAAAAAAGAGTCCTTTCTTTTACTTTTCTGCTGTCATAACTGATGCTGTCAAAAACAACTTCACTGTAGTTGTAGTGGTAATGACCTTGGTCAATAATCTCACGAAAAAGGCCATCTTTCTTTAAAATATCTAATACGGTTTCAATCTTAATCATACTTTCTATTATAAACTTCAAGCCCGAATTTTACAAGTAACAAGGAAAAGTTTATAATGGAAGATAAGGAACTTTTCCTAGTTATCAAAATTGAATGAGGAAGCTATGTCTAACGAAAACAATCACCAGCAAGCCCAGATGTTGCGAGGGACTGCTTGGCTAACAGCTAGTAACTTTATTAGTCGCCTCCTTGGTGCTATCTACATTATTCCCTGGTATATCTGGATGGGAACCTATGCTGCTAAGGCAAATGGACTCTTTACCATGGGGTATAATATTTATGCTTGGTTCTTGCTGATTTCAACAGCGGGTATCCCAGTTGCGGTCGCAAAACAAGTGGCTAAATACAATACCATGCGGGAAGAAGAGCACAGCTTTGCCTTGATTCGGAGTTTCCTAGGCTTTATGACTGGCTTGGGACTGGTCTTTGCCTTGGTCTTGTATCTCTTTTCTCCCTGGTTAGCAGATTTGTCAGGTGTGGGGAAAGACCTGATTCCCATCATGCAGAGTTTGGCTTGGGCGGTCTTGATTTTCCCATCTATGAGTGTCATCCGGGGCTTCTTCCAAGGGATGAACAATCTGAAACCCTATGCTATGAGTCAAATCGCTGAGCAGGTGATCCGTGTTATCTGGATGTTGATGGCAACCTTCTTCATTATGAAGATGGGTTCTGGTGACTACCTATCAGCCGTTACCCAATCGACCTTTGCGGCCTTTGTGGGGATGGTGGCAAGTTTTGCAGTTTTGATCTACTTCCTTGCCCAAGAAGGTTTGCTCAAAAGAGTCTTTGAAACACGGGATAAGATCAATAGTAAGCGACTCTTAGTCGATACTATCAAGGAAGCCATTCCCTTTATCCTAACAGGATCAGCCATTCAGCTCTTCCAGATTTTAGACCAAATGACCTTTATCAATAGTATGAAGTGGTTTACCAACTATAGCAATGAAGACTTGGTTGTCATGTTTTCTTATTTTTCTGCCAATCCGAATAAAATTACCATGATTTTAATCTCTGTGGGAGTTTCGATTGGGAGTGTCGGTTTGCCGCTGTTGACGGAAAACTATGTAAAAGGCGACTTGCAGGCGGCGGCTCGCCTAGTTCAAGATAGCCTCACTATGCTTTTCTTATTTCTACTGCCGGCAACGGTTGGAGTGGTCATGGTAGGGGAGCCTCTTTATACAGTCTTTTACGGTAAGCCAGATAGTCTGGCCATGGGCTTATTTGTCTTTGCAGTTTTACAGTCTACTATCCTAGGCTTGTATATGGTCTTGTCTCCTATGCTTCAGGCCATGTTCCGCAACCGCAAGGCAGTTCTTTACTTTATCTATGGTTCCATTGCTAAGCTCGTCTTGCAATTGCCAACCATTGCTATTTTCCACAGCTACGGTCCTTTGATTTCAACGACTATAGGCTTAATCATTCCGAATGTCTTGATGTACCGAGACATCTGCCAGGTAACGGGTGCTCGTCGAAAGATAATCTTGAAGCGAACCATTTTGATTACCATCTTGACCCTTGTTATGTTTATCTTGGTTGGCTTTTTGCAGTGGCTAATCGGTTTTATCTTCCAACCAAGTGGACGTTTCTGGAGTTTCCTTTATGTGGCTCTCATCGGAGGGCTTGGAGGAGGTCTGTATGGTTTGATGAGCCTACGGACACGACTATTAGACAAGATAATTGGCAAAGCTCAAGCAGACCGACTACGTACACGATTGAAAATATCGTAAAAAGATTTATAAATAAAAGTAATGAATTTAACCTTTCTTTAAAAGAAAGGTTTTTTATAGTTCGTTTTCTTAAAAAAGAGAACTTTTTCTAAAATTAAGAGCAAAAAATATGCTTTTTTAAGTTTTTCTTCAGAAATCACTTGACTAAATAAAACTAAAGCTGTATAATAAGACAAAACTTTTAAACAGGAGGTTCTGGAAATGAAAAAGTCTAAGGCCAAGTATCTGACACTTGCAAGTGTCGTGTTAAGCGCAGGTATCTTACTGAGCGCATGTGGAAATTCAAATAGCGCTTCTAAAACATATAACTATGTTTATTCGAGCGATCCATCTAGTTTGAACTATCTTGCTGAAAACCGTGCAACAACCAACGACATCGTGACCAATTTGGTGGATGGGTTGATGGAAAATGACCAATATGGTAACTATGTTCCATCATTGGCAGAGGATTGGACTGTTTCTCAGGACGGTTTGACCTATACTTACAAATTGCGTAAGGATGCAAAATGGTATACTTATGAGGGTGAAGAATATGCCCCTGTAACGGCCCAAGACTTTGTGACAGGTTTGAAATATGCTGCTGATAAAAAATCCGAAGCCTTGTACCTGGTTCAAGACTCTGTAGCAGGTTTGGATGACTATATCAACGGGAAAACAACTGACTTTTCAACAGTCGGTGTTAAGGCTATTGATGACCAAACAGTTCAGTATACTTTGACACGTCCAGAACCTTATTGGAATTCTAAAACAACTTCAACCATTCTCTTCCCTGTCAATGCAGACTTCCTGAAATCAAAAGGGGATGATTTTGGTAAGGTAGATCCTTCTAGCATTTTGTACAGTGGACCTTTCTTGATGAAATCTTTTGTTTCAAAATCTGTTATCGAATACAAGAAAAATCCAAATTACTGGGATGCTAAAAATGTCTTTGTGGACGATGTGAAATTGACTTACTATGACGGTAGTGACCAGGATGCCCTAGCTCGTAACTTCGTAGAAGGAGTCTACAGCTACGCACTTCTCTACCCAAATAGCTCAAGCTTTGAAGGCATTAAAGAGAAGAACAAGGATAACATCATCTATAGTATGCAAAATGCAACTTCTTATTACTTGAACTTCAACTTGGACAGAAAATCTTATAACTTCACTTCTAAGTCCTCAGATATCGAAAAGAAATCAACCCAAGAAGCAGTTCTGAATAAAAACTTCCGTCAAGCCTTCAACTATGCTTATAACCGTACAGCCTATGGAGCACAATCTCAAGGGGAGGACGGAGCAACGAAGATTATTCGTAACTTAGTGGTGCCTCCAACATTTGTAAGTATCAACGGAAAAGACTTTGGCGATGTTGTTTCAGAAAAGATGGTCAACTATGGCCAAGAATGGCAAGGAATCAACTTTGCAGATGCGCAAGACCCATACTACAATCCTGACAAGGCTAAAGCTAAATTTGCAGAAGCTAAGAAAGAATTGGAAGCTAAGGGTGTGCAATTCCCAATCCACTTGGATGTATCTGTAGACCAATCAGCTAAAAAAGGTGTACTTGAAGCAAGTTCTTTGAAACAATCCATCGAATCTGTTCTAGGAGCTGAGAATGTGGTTATCGATATCCAACAGCTATCAACAGATGACTTTGACAACTCTAGCTACCTAGCTCAAACTGCAGCTCAAAAAGACTTTGATATCTATAATGGCGGTTGGAGTGCGGACTACTTGGATCCATCAAGTTATCTTGATATCTTAAATGTCAATAACGGTGGTATGTTGCAAAACATTGGTCTAGAACCAGGTGAGGTCAATGACAAGGCTAAGGCAGTTGGACTGGATACTTACACTCAAATGTTAGAAGAAGCGAACAAGGAGCAAGATCCAGCAAAACGTTATGAAAAATATGCTGAAATTCAAGCTTGGCTCGTTGATAGCGCCCTTGCTATTCCAAACGTTTCTCAGGGTGGAACACCGACCTTGAGAAAGACAGTTCCATTCTCATCACCATTCTCACAAGCTGGAAATAAGGGTGTCGAATCATACAAGTATCTCAAGTTACAAGATAAGACTGTAACGGCTGATGAGTATGAAAAAGCTAAAGAAAAATGGCTGAAAGAAAAAGAAGAATCAAATAAAAAAGCCCAAGAAGAACTGGCAAAACACGTTAAATAACCAGTCTATTCAACAGGAAAAACGATAGTTTCTCAAGGAACTATCGTTTTTATATAGTTTGAAACTATAACTAGCTCTTGAAAACAAGAAAATGAGTTAGTAAAAATAAGTGGTACAATAGTTACTATAGATTTGGAGGTATTGTATGAGCAAAGAACTACACATCAACACAATTTTGGCCCAGGCGGGGATCAAGTCAGATAAGGCGACAGGTGCCTTGGTAACGCCGCTTCATTTTTCAACAACTTATCAGCATCCAGAGTTCGGTCAGTCTACGGGATTTGACTATACTCGTACCAAAAACCCAACTCGCAGTAAGGCGGAGGAGGTTTTGGCGGCTATTGAATCAGCGGACTATGCCCTAGCGACAAGCTCAGGAATGGCTGCGATTGTACTGGCCTTTAGTGTTTTTCCAGTAGGAAGTAAAGTCTTGGCTGTTCGTGATCTGTATGGGGGTTCTTTCCGTTGGTTCAATCAAGTCGAGCAAGAAGGCCGTTTCCATTTTACCTATGCCAATACAGAAGAAGAGTTGATTGCTGAGTTGGAGAAAGATGTGGATGTTCTCTATATTGAAACACCAACCAATCCCTTGATGTTGGAATTTGATATTGCCAAACTAGCCAAACTAGCTCATGCCAAGGGTGCCAAGGTAGTGGTGGACAATACCTTCTACAGTCCGATTTACCAACGTCCGATTGAAGATGGTGCGGATATCGTTCTT
Organism: Streptococcus oralis subsp. oralis; assembly: GCF_002096595.1. Taxonomy (GTDB): domain Bacteria; phylum Bacillota; class Bacilli; order Lactobacillales; family Streptococcaceae; genus Streptococcus; species Streptococcus oralis_D. The sequence goes on along the minus strand of NZ_NCUR01000008.1, from coordinate 46,537 downwards.
CATTCTGCCACCAAGTATCTAGCAGGGCACAATGATGTCTTGGCTGGGGTCGTTGTGACTAATAGTTTAGAACTATATGAGCAACTGTTCTACAATTTGAATACGACAGGTGCGGTCTTGTCACCATTTGATAGTTATCAGTTGATTCGTGGCCTTAAAACTCTACCTCTTCGTATGGAGCGTTCTACAGCCAATGCCCAAGAAGTGGTTGCCTTTTTGAAGGATTCACCTGCTGTCAAGGAAGTGCTCTATACTGGACGTGGAGGCATGATTTCCTTTAAAGTAGTGGATGAAAAACGTATTCCTCATATTTTAAATAGCCTCAAAGTCTTCTCATTTGCGGAAAGTTTGGGTGGGGTAGAGAGTCTGATCACCTATCCGACGACTCAAACCCATGCGGATATTCCAGCAGAAGTGCGCCATTCCTATGGCTTAACAGATGACCTCTTGCGCTTGTCAATTGGGATTGAAGATGCTAGAGATTTGATTGCGGACTTGCGCCAAGCTTTGGAAGGATAAGATAGATATGGGAAAATATGATTTTACAAGCCTGCCCAATCGTTTTGGGCACCATACCTATAAATGGAAAGAATCAGAAGCTGATCGCGAAGTTCTACCAGCCTGGATAGCAGATATGGACTTTGTGGTTTTGCCTGAAGTTCGACAAGCTGTACAAGCCTACGCAGATCAGTTGGTCTATGGCTATACCTATGCTAGTGATGCTTTGATTGAGTCGGTTCAGGACTGGGAAGCCAGTCAACACGGGTATCACTTTGACAAGGATGCCCTCGTCTTTATCGAGGGAGTGGTACCAGCTATTTCAACAGCTATTCAAGCCTTTACAAAAGAAGGAGAGGCGGTTCTGATTAACACACCGGTCTATCCACCTTTTGCCCGCAGTGTCAAACTGAACAATCGCAGATTGATTACCAATTCTTTGGTGGAAAAGGATGGGCTGTTTGAGATTGACTTTGACCAGTTGGAGAAGGAATTGGTGGAAGAGGATGTGAAGCTTTATATCCTTTGCAATCCCCATAATCCTGGGGGCCGTGTTTGGGAAAAGGAAGTATTGGAAAAGATTGGAACTCTCTGCCAAAAACATGGTGTATTGTTGGTTTCGGATGAAATTCACCAAGATTTGGCCCTCTTTGGTCACAAACACCAGTCATTCAACACCATTGATCCAGCTTTTAAAGACTTTGCCCTTATCTTGAGTAGTGCCACTAAGACCTTTAATATTGCTGGGACCAAGAATTCCTATGCAGTTATTGAAAATCCAAAGCTTTGTGTGGCTTTCCAAAAACGCCAGTTGGCCAATAACCAGCATGAAATCTCAGGCTTGGGGTATTTGGCGACAGAAGCTGCCTACCGTTATGGTAAGGACTGGTTAGGAGAGTTAAAAGAAGTCATCGAGGACCACATTAACTATGTAGTGGATATTTTGGGCAACGAAACCAAGATTAAGGTCATGAAACCACAAGGTACCTACTTGATCTGGCTTGATTTTTCAGCCTATGATCTAACGGATGACCGCTTGCAAGAGCTTTTGAAGAATGAAGCCAAGGTTATCTTGAACCGAGGTTTGGACTTTGGGGAGGAGGGAACTCTTCATGCCCGCCTCAATGTAGCTATGCCGAAGTCCGTACTGGAAGAGGTTTGCCAACGCATCGTGATCACTTTTGCTACACTTTAAAAATCCAGCCTTCTAGGAGAAAAGTCTTACTAGAAGGCTATTTTCGTAGGGGAAAATGTGGTATAATGAAAAGATAAGATAAAGGGGTAACTATGGCTAAATTGATTCCGGGGAAGTTGCGCATGGAGGGTGTTACACTCTATGAAACAGGCAACATTGAGATTATCAAGGAAAAAGGGAATCGCCTCTATACTCGTGTGGCGGGAGAAGACTTGCGCTACAGTTTAGAGGATGATCTGGTTTTTTGTGCTTGCTATTTTTTCCAAAAAAGAGGTTACTGTGTTCACCTCGCAGCGCTCGAGCATTATCTGAAAAATGATGAAGAAGGCCAGGTGATTTTACAAGCCTTAGAAAAAGGACATGAAGAGCAAGAAGAGGTCGAAACCAAGGTTAGTTTTGGCGGTAGTTTTTTGGAGCGTATCCAACCTCAGAAGCGAGAAAAAATCTACACTTTGTCGGCTCAAGGCCAGGTGGAAGCTGGGACCAATCGCCTCCTTTGGACTCTCCGAATCGGTTTGCTTGAGAGTCAAAAATATTATGTCATTCGTGATATCCCTCTCTTTTTGAAGGTCTTGGTCCATCGAAAGCCATATATGATTGGGAAACACTATGAAAATGACTTGTCTTGGGATGCCTTTGATACAGCTAGTCAAGAAGTTCTTACTTTTTTATGTGGCTTAATTGAGGAGGGACTGAGTCAAGACCTCTTTTTCCCCAATCAAGGTCGTCACCTCTTTTCCCCTCTGACCTTTTTTGAGCAGGGGGTAGAGTTGCTGATGAACTTGGAGGATTTTCATTTTGAACACCAGATCGATAGTTATGAAAATCTTCTTTTTCATGATTTAGATCCAGAAGCAAACCTTTTCTCTTTTTCCGTGAAGGAGTATCCCGATTATTTTGAGATGGAGATTTCTGAGACTGAGCGAGTCAACGTATTCTATGGGGGAGCGGTTCTCTTTCGTAAGGGGAATCTTTATCTCTTAAATCCCAAACAAATCAGCCTACTAAAGGAAATCAAGGAGCTTCCTCAGGAGGAAAGAGGGAGAAAATGCCTCCAGTTTGACAACAGTGATCGTGATCGTCTGGCCGCCTGTCTTCCTTTATTTGGACAGCTGGGTATAGTTTCTGCTCCTGAGCGCTTGCAAATCAGACCCTTTTCACCAATCTTTTACTTTGATAGGGAGGATGACGGCCGCATCCGTTTGGATATCCAGTTTGACTATGGAGATGTTAAGGTGACTAGTCGTCAACAGCTGGAACAATTATCTTTTTCAAGCGATGCCGTCTTGGAAAATCAGCTATTTCAAGTCTGTTTAGGGGCTGGTTTTGAGGCTGATTTTCAGTCTTGGAGACAGGCTTTGAAGCCAGAGGCAGTTTATTCTTTCTTTCACCATACGATTCCAGCTTTTGAGAAGTTGGGTCAGGTTTTCTTGTCTGATGAGATAAATCAGCTCTACAGTGTCCAAGCTCCTCAGGTTCAGATTGAGTCCAAGGGAGGACTGTTGGAGATTCAGTTTGATTTCCAAGGGATTGCCCAAGAAGAGATTGATCAAGCTCTTAAAGCCCTGACCAGCAATCAGGATTTCTATATTAGTTCTTCTGATCAAGTGTACTTTTTTGATGAGGAAACCAAGCAGATTCGCCAAAATTTGCAGGAACTGGGGGTTGAGCTAAAAGATGGTTCTTTTCAAGCTCGAAAATCCCTAGCTTATAGCCTTTCTCAGCTTTTTGAAGGTCGAGACAGGATTTCCTTCTCGGAAGAATTTCAGCATTTAGCTCATGATTTGACCCATCCAGAGGACTTTTCTTTGGGAGATATACGAGTTCAGACGAGTTTGAGAGACTACCAGGAAAAGGGTGTTCGTTGGCTCCAGATGCTTCATCACTATGGCTTTGGTGGCATTCTGGCAGATGATATGGGACTGGGAAAAACTTTGCAAACTATCGCTTTTTTGACTAGTCAGGTGACAGAAGATAGTCGGGTTTTGATTTTAGCTCCGTCAGGTTTAATCTACAATTGGTCAGATGAATTCAGGAAATTTGCCCCACAGTTGGATTTGGCTGTCGTGCATGGTTTGAAAGCGAATCGAGAAGCAATTCTTTCTGAAAATCACCAAATCTATGTGACTAGCTATGCCACCTTTCGTCAAGACAGCGAACTTTATCAAGAGATGGCTTTTGATTTTCTCTTTTTAGATGAAGCCCAGGTCATGAAAAATGCACAGACTAAGATTGCTCAGAGTTTGCGCCAGTTTGTGGTGCCGGCGGTCTTTGCTTTGTCAGGTACGCCTATCGAAAACCATTTGGGAGAGTTGTGGTCTATCTTTCAAATTGTGCTTCCGGGGCTCTTACCTAACAAGAAGGAGTTTATGAAATTACCGGCTGACCGGGTCGCGCAGTTTATCAAGCCCTTCGTCATGAGGCGTAAGAAAGAAGAAGTCCTTACAGAACTGCCTGACCTGATCGAAGTCGTCTATAAAAATGAACTGGAAGATCAGCAGAAGGCCATCTATCTCGCCCAGTTGCAACAGATGCGAGACCGACTATCCCAAGTGACAGATCAAGAATTCCAGAGAAGTCGGGTAGAAATTTTATCTGGTCTCATGCGTTTGCGCCAGATCTGCGATACGCCAGCTCTCTTTATGGACGATTACCAAGGAGCTAGTGGTAAATTGGATAGTCTTCGAGATTTATTGCTACAAGTGGCTGCTGGTGGGCATCGGGTCTTGATTTTCTCCCAGTTCAAAGGAATGTTGGAAAGAATCGAGCAAGAACTCCCAGACTTGGACTTGACTTCTTTCAAAATCACAGGCTCAACTCCTGCTCAAGACAGACAGGAGATGACTAAGGCCTTTAACCAAGGGGAGAGAGATGCCTTTCTCATCTCCCTTAAGGCGGGTGGTGTTGGTCTCAATTTAACGGGAGCTGATACGGTTATTTTGGTTGACCTCTGGTGGAATCCCGCTGTCGAAGCTCAGGCTATCGGACGAGCCCACCGCATGGGGCAGGAGCAGATGGTCGAGGTCTATCGTTTGATTACTAAGGGAACCATTGAAGAAAAAATCCAGGAGCTTCAAGAACAAAAGAAACATTTGGTTTCCCAAGTTTTAGATGGTACGGAGTCGCGTGCGAGTCTCAGTCTGGCAGAAATTCGTGAAATTTTGGGAATTTCTGAAGCCAGCACTTGAAAAATCAAGACAATACGCTATAATGAAGTGTTGAAAGGAAATACAAAATGAAACAAGATCGATTTCCATTGGTGTCAGATGATGAGATCATGCTGACCAAAATGCCAGTCATGGACTTGTACGATGAGTCAGACTTTATTAGCAATATCAAAGGTGATTACCGCGATAAGAACTATTTGGATTGGTCTCCTATCAATGAGGAAGAAACTGTAGTTTCTCCAGTGGTTAATAAGGAGTCAAAGCCAAACCCAGAACCTAAAAAAGTTGAAAAAACGTATGCTGAATTGGCTCGAGAAGAGGCGCGTGCGGATTTGAAGAAGAAACGTTCAGCCAAGTATTTGACTCAGGATGTTAGTCATACCAGACGACACAATGGTTCAACACTTGTTCGTCAAGGAAACCAACCAACAGCACCATTTCAAAAGGAAAATCCAGGTGAGTTTGCCAAATTTAGTAAAAACTTGAGCCAGTCCCACTATATCTTAGCTGAGGAGGTTGGCCAAGCGGCGAATCCAACTCCGAAAAACCAAACGGAAAAAGCTAAAAAGAACAACTATGATTTTCTAAAGAAGAGTCAAATCTATAATAAAAAGAATAAGCAAACAGAACAGGAACGTCAGGTTGCCCAAGAGTTGAATCTGACAAGAATTACTGAGTAGGGGAGAAAAGCATGTCAAAAACATATCATTTTATTGGAATCAAGGGATCAGGGATGAGTGCCTTGGCCTTGATGTTGCACCAAATGGGACATAAGGTTCAAGGTTCAGACGTTGATAAATACTACTTTACTCAACGTGGACTAGAGCAGGCAGGGATTGCGATTCTTCCTTTTGATGAAAAGAATCTACAAGGTGATGTAGAGATTATCGCGGGGAATGCCTTCCGTCCAGATAATAACGTTGAAATCGCCTATGCAGATCAAAATGGTATCAGCTACAAACGTTATCACGAATTCCTAGGTAGCTTTATGCGCGACTTTGTCAGCATGGGAGTGGCAGGAGCACATGGAAAAACTTCAACAACAGGTATGCTGTCACACGTCTTGTCTCACATCACAGATACCAGCTTCTTGATTGGAGATGGGACAGGTCGTGGCTCAGCCAATGCCAAATATTTTGTCTTTGAATCAGACGAATATGAGCGTCACTTCATGCCTTACCACCCAGAATACTCTATCATCACCAACATTGACTTTGACCATCCAGACTATTTTACAAGTCTAGAGGACGTTTTCAATGCCTTTAACGACTATGCCAAACAAATTACCAAAGGTTTGTTTGTATACGGTGAGGATGCTGAGTTGCGTAAGATCACAGCCAATGCGCCAATCTATTACTATGGATTTGAAACTGAGGACAATGACTTTGTAGCTAGTGATCTCCTTCGCTCTACGACTGGATCAACCTTCACCGTTCATTTCCGTGGACAAGAATTGGGTCAATTCCACATTCCAACCTTTGGTCGTCACAATATCATGAATGCGACAGCTGTTATCGGATTGCTTTACACAGCAGGTTTTGATTTGAACTTAGTGCGTGAACACTTGAAAACATTTGCAGGTGTTAAGCGTCGTTTCACTGAAAAAATTGTCAATGATACAGTGATTATTGATGACTTTGCCCACCATCCAACAGAAATCATTGCAACCTTGGATGCAGCTCGTCAGAAATATCCAAGCAAGGAAATCGTGGCAATCTTCCAACCGCATACCTTTACAAGAACCATTGCCTTGTTGGACGAATTTGCCCATGCATTGAATCAAGCAGACGCCGTCTACCTAGCGCAAATCTATGGATCAGCACGTGAGGTGGACCATGGTGATGTCAAAGTAGAAGACTTAGCCAATAAAATTAACAAGAAACACCAGGTTATTACTGTTGAAAATGTTTCTCCACTCCTAGACCATGATAATGCTGTTTATGTCTTTATGGGTGCAGGAGACATCCAAACCTATGAATATTCATTTGAACGTCTCTTGTCTAACTTGACAAGCAACGTCCAATAAGGAAAACAGATGGAAATTCCAATCACTATAAGGCAAGCTACCTTATCAGATTTAGAAGAAATGTTGGCGATTGAAGAAGCCAATCCTTCATCAGAAGAGTCACTTAGCCGCCAATCTTTAGAAGAGAGTATCCGCAAGACTGCGGGTACCTTTCTTGTAGCTGGGGATGAAAATCAGCTCGTGGGCTATGTTTTGGGAGAAGCTCAGTCTATTCATCCCAAATGGATAGAAGTAAAATCCTTGACCATTCATCCTGACCATCGGGGACAGGGGCTGGGAACTCTTCTTCTTGCGGCCTTGAAACAGGTGACAGTCGAACTAGATTATCAAGGTATTCTTTTGCAGAGTCCTGATGAACTACTATCTTATTTTGAAATGAATGGCTTTGTTGAAGAAAAAGTGACAGAGAGTCATTATGGCAGTGGTTCTGAATGGTATCTGACTTGGGCTAATCCCTTTTATCAGGAGGAAATATGAAAATCAGACAAGCGAGATTTTCAGATTTAGATCGGATTATAGAGATAGAGCTAGAGAATTTCTCCCTTGAAGAAGCGATTCCTCGTTCGGTCTTTGAGGCGCATTTACGTGAAATTCAGACCAGTTTTCTCGTAGCTGAAAAAGAGGGGCGTATTCTTGGTTATATCGAAGGTCCAGTCGTCCCACACCGCTATCTACATGATCAGTCCTTTACAGAAGAAATAAAAGACTATAGCCATCAACCTGGAGGTTATATTTCTGTGACTTGCCTATCTATTGCCAAGGAAGCACAAGCTTTGGGAGTTGGGAAGAGACTATTAAAGACTCTGAAAGAGGTCGCTTTAGAACATGAACGAGAGGGCATTAATCTGACGTGTCATGACTACCTTATCGCCTATTACGAAAAACATGGTTTTGTTAATGAAGGAGTATCCCAGTCAAGCTTTGCTGGGGAAACATGGTATGATATGGTTTGGCAGCCAGAAAATAAAGAAAACTAGCTAGGGAATGCCCTAGTTAGTTGCTTTTCTGCGACTTTTAAGATATAATATTAGGGATTGTCAACAAGGAGGTAATGCTTTTGACTGAAAAATCAAGAGAAGAAGAAAAATTAAGCTTTAAAGAGCAGATTCTACGTGATTTAGAAAGAGTAAAAGAACAAGATAAAAGAGAGAAAGAAGTAGAGATTCCAAATCTGACGGCTTCATCATCTCCAGCTAGTTCAGCAACTCCTTCAGATCTTGAACCAGAAACGTCAACAGAAGAGTTGATGGCTGATTCCCTATCTGTTGTCGATAAAATCCTAAAGAATGCACCAAGTGTTCCTCCACTTTCAAGTGCTAGAACTGATGAAACGGATGGACAAGAAGAGAAAGAGATTAGACAGCCAATCATTGATAAGATTGAAGTTGTAGAATCTGAAGAACCTCTAGTAGAGCCGATTCATATGGCTGAAGAACCTGTAGTGGAACCTGTTCAACCTAAGGTAGAACCAGTTGAGCTTAAACCCGAAGAAAAAGAATTTAACGATACTCCGACTAAGGTTGCCGTAACCTATAAAACAGAAGACAAGAAAGAGGAAATCACCCCAGGAATGCCTGAAAGAGTTGAGCCTGTTTCTACAGAATCTAGCAGTGGATTAGCTGATGCTCCACGTCGTAGTCGTCGTCAAGGTGCAACATCAACTAAGAAAAAGAAAAAATCAAAAGCTAAAGGTTGCCTATTAACAGTTCTAGTTCTCCTATTACTCGTTGCAGTTGGTGGTTACTTTGGTTATGGTTACGTTCAAGATTCTTTGAAACCTGTGGATGCGAGCTCTAAGGACTATGTAACGGTTCAAATCCCAGACGGTGCAAACGTTCAAGAAATTGGAAGCACCTTGGAAAAATCTGGTTTGGTTAAACATGGACTTATCTTTAGTCTTTATGCTAAATACTATAGCCATGCTAACTTGAAGTCAGGTTATTACAACTTGAAGAAGAGTATGAGTACGGATGAGTTGATTCAAGAATTGGAAAAAGGTGGGACTCCTGAAGCTCAGGCACCTGTTCTTGCAAACTTGACAATTCCAGAAGGCTATACATTAGAGCAAATCGCTCAAACAGTAGGACAACTTCAAGGTGAATTTAAAGAACCTCTTACTGCGGATGCTTTCTTGGCAAAAGTTCAAGACGAGACCTTTATCTCACAATTAGTAGCCAAGTATCCAAACTTACTTGGAAGTCTTCCAACAAAAGACAGTGGTGTTCGTTATCGTCTTGAAGGTTACCTTTTCCCAGCGACCTATACAATCAAAGACAGTACAACTGTTGAAAGTTTGATTGATGAGATGGTGGCTGCTATGGATAAGGCTATGTCACCATATTACGCTACGATCAAAGAAAAGAATCTGACAGTTAATGAATTGCTCAGCATTGCTTCTCTTGTCGAAAAAGAAGGAGCTAAGACCGAAGACCGCAAGAAAATCGCAGGTGTCTTCTATAACCGCTTGAATGCCGGTATGCCACTTCAAAGTAATATCGCTATCCTATATGCTCAAGGAAAACTTGGTCAAAAGATTAGTTTAGCAGATGACGCTGGAATTGATACAACGATTGATTCACCATACAATGTTTACACACACCTTGGCCTCATGCCTGGACCGGTTGATAGCCCAAGTTCGGATGCGATTGAAGCAAGTGTAAACCAGACAAAGAGTGAGTACTTGTACTTTGTAGCCAATGTTGAAGACGGTAAAGTATACTTTGCGACAACAAAAGAAGAACATGATCAAAACGTTGCAGAGCATATCAATAGCAAGTTACCTCAAGCAAGTAGTTCAAACTAAAATTATGTGGTTTTCCACATAATTTTGTTTTAAAAAAGTAAATAGAAAAGAAAGTTAAAAAAATGGCAGAAAAAACTTACCCAATGACCCTTGAAGAAAAGGAAAAACTAGAAAAAGAATTAGAGGAGTTGAAACTCGTCCGTCGTCCTGAAGTCGTAGAGCGTATCAAGATTGCTCGTTCCTATGGAGACCTTTCAGAAAATAGTGAGTATGAAGCAGCGAAAGATGAACAAGCTTTTGTTGAAGGTCAAATTTCAAGTCTAGAAACAAAAATTCGCTATGCTGAAATTGTTAATAGCGATGCAGTTGCCCAAGATGAGGTAGCAATCGGTAAAACAGTAACAATCCAAGAAGTCGGTGAAGACGAAGAAGAGGTCTACATCATCGTCGGTTCTGCAGGTGCAGATGCTTTTGCTGGTAAAGTCTCAAATGAAAGTCCGATTGGCCGTGCTTTGATTGGCAAGAAGACTGGTGATACTGCAACGATTGAAACACCAGTTGGTAGCTATGATGTCAAAATCTTAAAGGTTGAAAAAACAGCCTAAATAGGATGAAAAAGGAGTAGTGAAGGTTTTGCCTTGCTCAACTCCTTTTTGGTTTTTTGGATAAAAAGGAGACTATATGAGTGAAAATAAGAAGAAAAACAAAATGGAGCGTGGTTTAACCAATCGTCATGTTCAGGTGATGGCCATTGCGGGAACAATCGGAACTGGACTTTTCCTAGGTGCTGGTCGCTCTATCAGCCTTACAGGACCTTCTATCATCTTGATTTACATGATTACAGGAGCCTTTATGTTTTTGATGATGAGGGCTGTTGGGGAGATGCTGTATCAGGATCCAGAACAGCATACCTTTATCAACTTTATCACCCGTCATTTGGGGAAAGGCTGGGGATATTTCTCAGTTTGGTCTTATTGGTTGTCAGTTGTCTTTATCGGTATGGCAGAAATCACAGCCATCTCAGACTATGTCCGCTTCTGGTTTCCCACATGGCCTAGCTGGATGATTCAGCTTGTCTTTTTAACGATTTTGGCTTTGGTCAATCTGATTGCGGTTAAGCTCTTTGGAGAAGTCGAGTTTTGGTTTGCTATGGTCAAGATTGTGGCGATTTTAGCCATGATTGCCACTGGGGTATTTATGGTTTTGACAGGCTTTAAGACACCGCATGGTGTTGCAAGCTTGGCAAATATCAGCGACCAGTTCTCTCTTTTTCCAAACGGAGTTATGAACTTTGTCATGGCCTTTCAAATGGTATTTTTTGCCTATCTGATGATTGAGTTTATCGGGGTGACAACTTCCGAAACAAAGAACCCTCGTCAGGTCTTGCCCAAAGCTGTTAAGGAAATTCCTCTCAGAATTATCTTCTTCTACGGAGGAGCTCTCATTGCGATTATGGCCATTATTCCTTGGTCTTATCTTAATTCTTCAGATTCTCCATTTGTAACGGTTTTTGAACTGGCAGGGATCAAGTGGGCAGCGGCTCTAATCAACTTTGTTGTCTTGACCTCAGCGGCGTCTGCGCTTAACTCAACTCTCTACTCAACAGGGAGACACTTATATCAGATTGCCCATGATTCGCCCAATCGTTTCTTAAAGACCATCAAGGTCGATACCCTTTCTCGTCACAATGTTCCACAAAATGCCATCATTGCCTCAGCGATCTTGATTGCTCTGGCAGCCTTTATCAACGTGCTACCAGGTGTTTCCGATGCTTTTGCTTTGATTACGGCGTCTTCATCAGGTGTTTACATAGCGATTTATATCTTGATTATGGTGGCCCATCTCAAATACCGCAAGTCACAAGATTTCATGGCTGATGGCTATCTCATGCCTCAGTATCGCTTGCTTAATCCCCTAACCATTCTCTTTTTTGTCTTTGTTTTTGTGACTCTCTTTTTGCAAGAGTCCACTTTCATGGGGGCAGTTGGTTCTGCTATCTGGATCCTTGTTTTTGGGATTTATAGTCAGTGGAAATTTAGAAAATAACTCATCAACTCATCAACTCTCTTTGGTGAGTTTTTCTAGTTTGACAGTCTATTGAAATAGGATTATAATCAAGCTGTAGTAGTTTATTAGGAGGTTTGGATGCACGTTAGATTGGAAAATAAGGAATCGCATAAAGCGCAAGAAATAGGGGACTTGATTCGTGCTTATAATCGTTCTAAAAGAGAAGAGGCTGAAAGCGAGCCACTGAACCTTTATGTCGAAGACGAAAAGGGCAATCTCATGGCAGGATTAGTAGCTGAGACTTTTGGAAACTGGCTGGAAATCGAGTATTTGTTTGTGAGAGAGGAATTACGGGGACAAGGAATCGGTTCGAAACTATTGCAGCAAGCGGAAAATGAAGCCAAGAATCGAAACTGTCGTTTCGCTTTTGTCAATACTTACCAGTTTCAAGCACCAGATTTTTATCTCAGCCATGGCTACAAGGAAGTATTTACCTTGCAAGACTATCCCTACACAGGGCAAAGATACTATTACCAAAAGGATTTGTGATCTAGACTTCTTTCCTTTGAAGAGGGGCTTAGCTAAGTAGCAAAAAAGAACGAATACTCTTTATCATGTAAGATGATAGAGAGTTTTTTGTTAATAAAATCTTACAAAATGACATTTATATATTGCATTAAGTTGGATATATGGTATAATATGTTTAAAAAGAAGCGCAACTTTTTAAAAATTATAAGGAGGAAACAAGTGGCTAAAAATTTAAAGTTAAAACTAGCTCGGGTGGAGCTTGATATGACACAGGGTGATTTGGCAGAAGCTGTAGGTGTTACTAGGCAGACTATAGGTCTGATTGAAGCTGGGAAATATAATCCTAGTCTCTCCCTCTGCCAGTCCATTTGCAGATGCTTAGGCAAAACGTTAGACCAACTATTTTGGGAGGAAGAAGATGAAAAATAGATTTTTTTATTATCAGTTATTAGACGAAAGAGAAGAACAACTGATGAATAAAGCAGGGACAGAGTCTTTTCATGTGTTTATCGGGCTCATTCTGCTAAGTTATTTGGTGGCTATATTAGCACCTGCTCTTTTTAATCCTGATATTCTTCTAGTTACCCTTCTTTTAGGAATTTTCTTCTTTTTCAATCGTGCACGACATCTTGGAGTGACCTACTATAGTCGTTTTCATTTTACGATTGGAGGGTGTTTGCTGGTAACTCTCGCTATTACGACTCTCTTGATGTTGCAAAATTATCAATTCAATATCGAAATTTATCAGCACAATCCTCTGAACGTTAAATACTTGTCTGCTTGGGCCATCACTTATCTGATTTACCTTCCTTGGGTTTTTATCGGCAATCTCGGGCTTAAAAGTTATGGTGAATGGGCTCAGAAAAAGTTTGAGCAAGATATGGATGAACTTGAGAGTATGGAATAGCTTGTTAACTTTTTATCCATCTCGGTAAAATGTGTTATAATAGTACTAATTTATCGGACGGTGTGAAAGTGGTAGAATACGTTCATACCTTTGTAAAGTAGGAAGAAGGAAAACAGATGTATCCAGATGATAGTTTGACATTGCACACGGACTTGTACCAGATTAACATGATGCAAGTTTACTTTGACCAAGGAATTCACAATAAGAAGGCGGTTTTTGAGGTTTACTTCCGCCAGCAACCTTTTCAGAACGGCTATGCGGTTTTTGCTGGTTTGGAAAGAATTGTACATTATCTTGAAGATTTGCGCTTTTCAGATAGCGATATTGACTACTTGGAGTCGCTTGGCTATCATGGAGAATTCTTGGACTACCTACGAAATCTCAAGTTAGAATTAACAGTTCGTTCCGCTCAGGAAGGGGACTTGGTTTTTGCTAATGAGCCGATTGTGCAGGTAGAAGGGCCTCTAGCCCAATGTCAATTAGTCGAAACAGCTCTCTTAAATATCGTTAATTTTCAAACCTTGATTGCGACCAAGTCTGCTCGTATTCGTTCGGTCATCGAAGATGAGCCTTTGATGGAGTTCGGGACACGTCGTGCGCAAGAAATGGATGCGGCTATCTGGGGAACACGCGCAGCCGTGATTGGTGGAGCCAACGGAACTAGCAACGTGCGAGCAGGGAAGCTTTTTGGCATTCCTGTCCTAGGAACCCATGCCCATGCTTTGGTACAAGTTTATGGAAATGACTATGAGGCCTTTAAGGCCTATGCTTCAACCCATCGTGACTGTGTCTTTCTAGTAGATACTTATGATACGCTTCGAATCGGTGTGCCAGCTGCCATTCAGGTAGCTCGTGAACTGGGAGACAAGATTAATTTTAAAGGCGTTCGTATCGACTCAGGGGATATTGCTTATATTTCCAAGAAAGTTCGCCAACAGTTAGATGAGGCTGGATATCCAGATGCCAAAATTTACGCTTCCAATGACCTCGATGAAAATACTATCCTCAACCTCAAGATGCAAAAAGCCAAGATTGATGTCTGGGGTGTGGGAACCAAGCTGATTACAGCCTATGATCAGCCAGCTCTTGGGGCGGTTTATAAGATTGTGGCTATCGAAGATGAGAATGGTCAGATGCGTAATACCATCAAACTGTCTAATAATGCTGAAAAAGTGTCTACGCCAGGTAAGAAACAGGTATGGCGCATTACTAGTCGTGAAAAAGGTAAGTCAGAAGGTGACTACATCACCTATGACGGTGTGGATGTGAGTGACATGACAGAAATCAAAATGTTCCATCCAACTTATACCTACATCAAAAAGACCGTTCGAAACTTTGATGCGGTTCCTCTCTTGGTGGATATTTTCAAAGTAGGAACATTAGTTTACAACTTGCCTAGTTTGACTGAGATTCAGGCCTATGCTCGCAAAGAATTTGACAAGCTTTGGGATGAGTATAAACGGGTACTAAATCCGCAGCACTATCCAGTAGATTTGGCGCGTGATATTTGGCAAGATAAGATGGACTTGATTGATAAGATGCGCAAGGAAGCCCTTGGTGAAGGAGAAGAAGAATGAGTTTGCAAGAGACCATAATCCAACAACTAGGTGTCAAGCCAGTGATTGATGCCCAGGAGGAAATTCGTCGTTCGATTGACTTCTTAAAGAGATACTTGAAAAAACACCCCTTCCTTAAAAGTTTTGTACTGGGGATTTCTGGAGGACAAGACTCAACCTTGGCAGGGCGCTTAGCACAATTAGCGATGGAAGAAATGCGAGCTGAGACAGGAGATGACAGCTACCAATTTATCGCTGTCCGCCTGCCATACGGAGTGCAAGCTGATGAAGCAGATGCTCAAAAAGCTCTTGCTTTCATCCAGCCAGATGTCAGCTTGGTTGTGAATATCAAGGAATCAGCTGATGCCATGGCAGCTGCAGTTGAAGCGACAGGAAGTCCAATGACAGATTTTAATAAAGGAAATATCAAGGCTCGTAGCCGTATGATCGCTCAATATGCGCTTGCTGGAGCCCATAGCGGAGCGGTCATTGGAACAGACCATGCTGCGGAAAATATCACAGGTTTCTTTACTAAGTTTGGTGACGGTGGTGCGGATATTCTTCCTCTTTATCGCCTCAATAAACGCCAAGGAAAACAACTCTTGAAGGAACTTGGTGCAGACCCTGCCCTTTATGAAAAAATCCCAACAGCAGATTTGGAAGAAGAAAAACCAGGTATTGCAGACGAAGTCGCACTTGGAGTCACTTACAATGAAATTGATGACTACCTAGAAGGCAAAACAATCAGCCCAGAAGCCCAAGCGACTATTGAAAACTGGTGGTACAAAGGCCAACACAAACGCCACTTACCAATCACCATATTTGATGACTTTTGGGAGTAAAAAGGTCCGGGGGACCTTTTTAGCCCGAGTCTAGAAACGGGAAAACGAGGAACCTCCAGTGGAGGTTTTTACCCTGAGCCTAGAAATGAGAAAGCTAAGAAGGTCCGGGGGACCTTTTTAGCTTGAGCCTTAAGCTTAGAAAGCGAGGTAACATTATGAAAGCAATCGGTACACAAATGTTACAGACAGAACGTTTAATCTTGAGAAGATTTGTGGAGAGTGATGCGGAAGCCATGTTTCAAAATTGGGCTTCGTCTCCTGAGAACCTGACCTATGTCACCTGGGATCCTCATCCTGATGTTGAAGTGACTCGGAACTCGATTCGAAATTGGGTTGCATCCTATACTAATCCCAACTATTACAAATGGGCGATTTGTCTCAAAGAAAATCCTGGGCAAGTGATAGGAGATATCAGCATCGTTGAGATGAATGAGAAAGATTCAAGTTGTGAAATTGGCTATATTTTAGGAAAAAATTATTGGGGTCGTGGTATGATGACGGAGGCCTTGAAAGCTGTGTTAGACTTTTGTTTTACTCAAGCAGGCTTTCAAAAAGTCAGAGCTCGTTACGCTAGTCTCAACCTAGCTTCAGGCCGTGTCATGGAAAAAGCGGGAATGTCTTATCTAAAAACCATTGCCAATGGTGTGGAGAGAAAAGACTACGTTGCGGACCTTATTTATTACCAGATAAGTAGGGAAGACAGGTGATTCTCTTTTCTGTTTCTACCAAAGTCAGACCTTGTCTGGCTTTTTTTGTACCAGATTTCTAAATAAACTGATTAAATTCCTATTTTTCCCTATCATTGTCCCTGTTTTTTCTTAGAGTTGGGAATTATAATAGACTTATCAAAAGAAAGAAGAGTGAAAAGATATGGACAATGTAATCTTTTTTATCAGTGTTTTTCTTGCTGGAATTCTTTCCTTCTTTTCTCCTTGTATCTTACCCTTGTTACCGGTCTATGCAGGGGTCTTGTTGGATGACAAAGATGGTACTCAGGCTTCTAGCGGAAAAATTTCAATCTCACTTGTTAGTTTAGTGCGAACTCTGGCCTTTATAGCGGGGATTTCTTTTATCTTTATCTTACTGGGCTATGGAGCTGGTTTTTTAGGCAATTTGCTGTATGCTTCTTGGTTTCAGTATGTGACGGGTACGGTTATCATTCTTTTGGGCTTACACCAGATGGAAGTCTTACATTTGCAGGGGCTCTACAAGGAAAAAAGGCTACAATTAAAGAGACAGGATCAAAACGCTAACGGCTATAGTCAGGCATTTTTACTGGGGTTGACCTTTAGTTTTGCTTGGACGCCATGTGTGGGGCCAGTTCTGGGGTCTGTTTTAGCCTTGGCGGCTTCAGGTGGTTCAGGTGCTTGGCAGGGAGCTGGTCTCATGTTGGTTTATACGCTGGGTTTGGCACTACCATTTTTGGTTCTAGCTCTCGCCTCCAGCTATGTTTTGAAACATTTCCGAAAACTCCATCCTTATCTCGGAACCCTCAAAAAAGTGGGTGGTTTCCTCATTATCGTGATGGGAATCTTGGTGCTTTTGGGAAATGCTTCCATTTTGACTACATTATTTGAATAGAGAGGAAAAAGAAATGAAAAAATGGCAAACATGTCTCCTTGGAGTAGGCTCAATCTGTTGCTTGGCAGCCTGTTCGGCTAAAAATATGTCAGACGAGTCTACTATGAAGGAGCAAACCAAAACAGAACAAGTCAGTTCGCAAACTGCCACCAAGGGTCAAGCAGTCGCTGATTTTGAATTGATGGGAGTAGATGGTAAGACTTATCGTTTATCTGACTACAAAGGCAAGAAAGTCTATCTCAAATTCTGGGCTTCTTGGTGTTCCATCTGTCTAGCTAGTCTTCCAGATACGGATGAAATTGCTAAGGATGCAGGTGATGACTATGTGGTCTTGACAGTGGTGTCTCCTGGTCACAAGGGAGAACAAACGGTAGCAGACTTTAAGAACTGGTACAAGGGATTGGATTATAAAAATTTACCGGTTTTAATTGATTCGTCAGGCAAACTTTTGGAAAGTTATGGTGTTCGTTCTTACCCGACTCAAGCCTTTATAGACAAGGAAGGCAAGCTGGTCAAAACGCAACCAGGTTTTATGGATAAGGATATGATTTTAAAAGAATTGAAAGAAATGGGGTAGAGAAAGGCTATGAATGATAAAGTAAAACTGTTTGTCTTGGCAGGGGTCATTCTCCTAGCCCTAACCGGTTTCTATTTTCTATTGATGCGAAATGCAGGGCAGACAGATAGCTCGCAAATTGAGAAAGCGTCAGTTAGCCAAGGAGGAAAAACAGTGAAAAAAACAGAAATTAGCAAAGACGCAGACTTGCACGAAATTTATCTAGCAGGGGGATGTTTCTGGGGAGTGGAGGAATACTTCTCACGCGTGCCTGGAGTGACAGATGCCGTTTCAGGCTATGCAAATGGTAGAGGGGAAACAACCAAGTACGAATTGATCAACCAAACAGGTCATGCGGAAACCGTCCATGTCACTTATGATGCTAATCAAATTTCCCTCAAAGAAATTCTTCTTCATTACTTCCGCATTATCAATCCAACCAGCAAAAATAAACAAGGAAATGATGTGGGGACCCAGTACCGTACTGGTGTTTATTACGCAGATGACAAGGATTTGGAAGTAATCAACCAAGTCTTTGATGAGGTGGCTAAAAAATATGACCAACCTCTGGCAGTTGAAAAGGAGGCCTTGAAGAATTTTGTGGTGGCTGAGGACTATCACCAAGACTACCTCAAGAAAAATCCAAATGGCTACTGTCATATCAATGTCAATCAGGCGGCCTATCCCGTCATCGATGCTAGCAAATATCCCAAACCAAGTGATGAAGAATTGAAAAAGACCTTGTCACCTGAGGAGTATGCAGTTACCCAGAAAAATCAAACAGAACGGGCTTTTTCAAACCGCTACTGGGATAAATTTGAATCTGGTATCTATGTGGATGTGGCAACTGGCGAACCCCTCTTTTCATCAAAGGACAAGTTTGAGTCTGGTTGCGGATGGCCTAGTTTCACCCAACCAATCAGCCCGGATGTTGCCACTTACAAGGAAGATAAGTCTTACAATATGACGCGCATGGAAGTAAGAAGCCGAGTTGGAGATTCTCACCTTGGCCATGTCTTTACAGATGGGCCTCAGGACAAGGGGGGCTTGCGCTACTGTATCAATAGTCTCTCTATCCGCTTTATTCCCAAAGACCAAATGGCAGAAAAAGGCTACGCTTATTTACTAGATTATGTTGATTAAGAGGGCTTTCCTAAGCACTTAGAGGAGAATTTTGCTATACTGATACTAGTAAGTGACAAAGGAGCAGAGCATGACCTACACAATCTTAATCGTAGAAGATGAGTATCTAGTAAGACAAGGCTTGACCAAGTTGGTCAATGTAGCAGCCTACGGTATGGAAATCATCGGTCAGGCTGAAAATGGAAGACAGGCTTGGGACTTGATTCAAAAGCAGGTTCCAGATATCATTTTAACCGATATCAACATGCCTCAGCTAAATGGCATCCAGTTGGCCAGTCTGGTACGAGAAACCTATCCTCAGGTTCACCTAGTTTTTTTGACAGGTTATGATGATTTTGATTATGCCTTGTCTGCTGTCAAACTCGGTGTCGATGACTATCTGCTCAAACCCTTTTCTCGTCAGGATATTGAGGAAATGTTGGGGAAAATCAAGCAAAAACTAGACAAGGAAGAAAAGGAAGAGCAGTTACAAGACTTACTGACCGATAAGTTTGAAGGAAACATAGCCCAGAAGATTCAGTCTCATCTAGCTGATAGCCAATTCAGTTTAAAGAGCTTGGCAAGTGACTTGGGTTTTAGTTCGACTTATCTGAGCTCCTTGATTAAGAAAGAGTTGGGTCTACCTTTTCAGGATTATTTGGTGCGAGAGCGTGTCAAACAAGCCAAGCTCTTGCTTCTGACCACAGATTTAAAGATTTACCAGATAGCTGAAAAGGTTGGTTTTGAAGATATGAACTACTTTACCCAACGCTTTAAACAGATTGCAGGTGTGACGCCTCGTCAGTTTAAGAAGGGGGAAGGCCGATGAAGCGTTCTTCTCTCCTAGTCAGAATGGTTATTTCCATCTTTCTAGTATTTCTTATTCTCCTGGCTGTGGTTGGGACTTTCTACTATCAATCTAGTTCTTCAGCCATTGAGGCTACCATTGAAGGCAATAGTCAAACGACTATCAGTCAAACTAGCCACTTTATCCAGTCTTATATCAAAAAATTAGAAACCACCTCTACCAGTTTGACCCAGCAGAAGGATGTCCTAACCTATACTGAGAATCCCAGTCAAGACAAGGTCAAGGAAATCCGAGATCTGTTTTTGACCATCTTAAAGGCAGATCAGGATTTGAAAACGGTGTTGTTGGTAACCAAATCTGGTCAGGTTATTTCCACTGATGACAGTGTGCAGATGAAAACCTCCTCAGATATGATGACTGAGGATTGGTACCAAAAGGCCATTCATCAGGGAGCTAATCCTGTTTTGACGCCAGCTCGTAAATCAGACAGCCAGTGGGTCATTTCAGTCACTCAGGAACTTGTTGATGCAAAGGGAGCTAATTTGGGTGTGCTTCGCTTGGATATTTCCTATGAAACTCTGGAAGCCTATCTCAACCAACTCCAGTTAGGTCAGCAGGGGTTTGCCTTTATCATCAATGAAAAGCATGAATATGTTTACCATCCTCAACACACAGTTTATAGTTCGTCTAGCGAAATGGAGGCCATGAAACCCTATATTGAGACAGGGCAGGGTTATACTCCAGACCACCAATCCTATGTGAGTCAGGAACAGATTGCAGGAACAGATTGGACGGTTATAGGCGTATCTTCGTTGGAGAAGTTAGACCAGGTTCGGAGTCAACTCATGTGGACCTTACTTGCTGCTAGTACCTTATCTCTTCTTGCCTGTCTCTGCTTGGTGTGGTTTAGTCTCAAACGCTGGATTGCCCCTTTGAAGGATTTGAGAGAAACCATGCTGGAAATTGCTTCTGGTACACAAAATCTTCGTGCTAAAGAAGCTGGTGCCTATGAACTGAGAGAAGTGACTCGCCAGTTTAATGCCATGTTGGATCAGATTGATCAGCTGATGGCAGATGTGCGCAGGCAGGAAGAAGCGACCCGGCAGTATGAACTTCAAGCCTTGTCAAGCCAGATTAACCCTCATTTCCTCTACAACACTTTGGACACTATCATCTGGATGGCTGAATTTCAGGATAGTCAGCGAGTGGTTCAGGTGACCAAGTCCTTGGCAACCTATTTCCGCTTGGCGCTCAATCAAGGAAAGGATTTGATTTCTCTTTCTGATGAAATCAATCATGTCCGCCAGTATCTCTTTATCCAGAAACAACGTTATGGGGATAAGCTGGAGTATGAAATTGCTGAAGAACCTGACTTTGATAACCTAGTCTTGCCCAAGTTGGTGTTGCAACCTCTTGTAGAAAATGCTCTTTACCATGGTATTAAGGAGAAGGAAGGTCAGGGCCATATTAAAGTTTCTGTTCAGAGACAGGATACAGGGCTTGTCATCCGCATTGAGGATGATGGTGTTGGTTTCCAAGCTGCTGGCGATAGTAGTCAAAGTCAGCTCAAACGTGGGGGAGTTGGCCTACAAAATGTCAACCAACGACTCAAACTTCATTTTGGAGACAATTACAAGATGAAGATTGATTCTGTACCTTCAAAAGGGACGACAGTTGAAATATACCTCAATAAAATAGCAGATAGCTAACTCCCAGTCAATTCTGGGAGTTTTGCTTTTAAAAATCAGAATGATTAGTTGGCCTTGATAAAATCAGTAAAAAAAGATATGATAGATAGTGATAAAAGAGGTATCAAGTATGAAGGAAAAAGACATTCAAAGAGCAACAAGCCAGATTGTAGAAGATGTAATAGACAAGGCTAACTTGAAGCAAGGAGCTATCTTTGTTTTGGGACTTTCTTCTAGTGAGGTGATAGGTGGTCAGATTGGTAAGGAATCCAGTCAAGAAATTGGGGAAATCATTGTGAAAACCATTCTAGATATCCTAGAGGAAAAAGGAATTCATCTAGCCGTTCAAGGTTGTGAACATGTCAATCGAGCCCTCGTTGTTGAACGTCAGGTGGCAGAGCAGTTTGGTCTGGAAATCGTCAGTGTCCTTCCTACACTTCATGCAGGAGGTTCAGGTCAGTTGGCAGCCTTCAAGTTTATGCAGGATCCAGTTGAGGTTGAATTTATCAAGGCCCACGCTGGATTGGATATCGGAGATACTGCGATTGGCATGCATGTCAAGCATGTTCAGGTTCCGATTCGCCCTCTTTTGAGAGAAATTGGGCATGCCCATGTAACGGCTCTAGCTAGTCGTCCTAAATTAATCGGAGGTGCGCGTGCGCATTATCCGCAAGATTCTATTAGAAAGTCGTAAAATCATTCTGTAGCAACAGAAGAAAAGCAAAAGACAGAGGAAACAATGGTATAGATACCATGACTTCCTCTGTTCTTTTTTGTTGAACTTTTGTGTAAAGTGCTCCAAATAAGACCAATTTTTAAAAGAAGAAGGGGTGCTATCTGATGGAGAATTGTCAAAAAGTAGAAAAAAAAACTTAGAGAAGATTTTCCGTCATAGAAATCAGTAAACAAAGCTGGATTTAGCTGTTCTAGGTCGGCTTTTTTGTGCTATACTAAAGGTATGCATAGAAAAACAGTGATTGATTTTAGGGCTTTTGGGGAGAGATACACCTTTACCCAGCCGATCAAAGAGTTAAAAACGAGAGATTTAGCAGAAGTGGCGGACTTGCTAGCACAAGTGGAAAGCTACCAAGAGCAAGGCTATTATGTCGTGGGCTATGTCAGCTATGAGGCTGCTCCTGCTTTTGAGGAAAAACTAGCAGTTCACAAGCTTCCTCTACTGGGCGAATATTTGCTTTACTTTACCGTTCACGATAGGGTGGAAACTTCCCCTATTCCTCTGACTTATGAGGAAGTAGATCTGCCTTCAAAGTGGCAGGAAGTAACATCTGAAGCAGACTATGAAAAGGCGATTACTCAGATTCACCATCATTTGCGTCAGGGGGACACCTACCAGGTCAACTACACCGTCCAACTCAAGCAAGACTTGAGTGCCAACCCTTTTGCCATCTACAATCGCATGGTGGTAGAGCAGGAGGCGGGCTACAATGCTTATGTAGAACATGACGAGATGGCAGTAATTTCTATGAGCCCAGAACTCTTTTTTGAGCAAAATGACCGGGAATTAGCGACTCGCCCGATGAAGGGAACAACCCAGCGGGGAGTGACTGACCAAGAAGACCTTGCCCAATCTAGCTGGCTAGAACAGGATCCTAAAAATCGCTCTGAAAATATGATGATTGTGGATCTTTTACGCAACGATATGAACCGTATTTCTGAGGTGGGCAGTGAGCATGTAGAACGTCTGTGCCAAGTGGAGCAGTATTCAACTGTTTGGCAGATGACGTCGACCATCAAGAGTCAGTTACGACCGGATGTTGACCTAGTTGAAATCTTCCGTTCGCTCTTTCCATGTGGTTCCATAACGGGAGCACCGAAAATTGCGACCATGGAAATCATCAAGAACTTGGAGCCCCAACCACGCGGAGTCTACTGCGGAACGATTGGTCTCTTGCTTCCAAATGGGCGACGAATTTTCAATGTTGCCATTAGGACCATTCAACTCTACAAGGGTCAAGCTATTTATGGAGTTGGCGGCGGGATTACTTGGGATAGCACCTGGGAGTCTGAATACCGTGAGGTTCATCAAAAGGCGGCTGTTCTCTATCGTAAACAAGTACGATTCCAATTGATTACTACAGGAAGAATCAGTCAGAAGAGCCTGCTGTTTGAAAATCAACATCTGGAAAGACTGACAAAGGCTAGTCGTTATTTTTCCTATCCTTTTGATCCAGAAGAACTGAGACAAAAGATAGAGGAAGAGTGTCAAGTTTGTGATGCTAATCAAGACTACCGTTTGCGAATCATCCTCAGCAAATCTGGAGAGATAGAACTCAGCCGCCAAGTACTTGAACCCCTTAGTCCAGCTTTCTGCCAGGCTCAACTTTGCCTTCAGGAAGCTGATTTGCAACAAGCATTTACCTACTTTAAAACAACTCATAGACCACACTTAAGTCTAGGGGAACAGGAAATCATTTACCATAATGCAGCAGGAGAATTGCTTGAGACCTCTATTGGAAATCTGGTCTTAAAAATTAATGGTAAGCTCTACACACCGCCTATCAGTCTAGGGATTTTGCCAGGAATTTACCGTCAGCATTTGCTAGAAACAGGACAGGTAGAGGAAAAAGTCTTGACTTTGGCAGACTTGAACCAAGAAGAAGCTGTCTATGGCTGTAACGCGGTCAGAGGCTTGTATGAGTTGGAAGTGATATAATTATAGATTTTCAATTAAGTTTTAAATTTATTTGTGAATATTTGATTTGAAAGAAAAATAAAGCATATGGTATACTATAGGTATAAATCATTAAAAACAATGGAGATTTTTATGAAAAAATCAAAAAAAATTTTGGTAACCAGCTTAGCAACTGCAACACTGGGACTTATTGCATTATCAGATACAACTGGAGACTTTCCTTTTTCGGCTCAGCATGTTTCAGCTCAAGAAAAGGATGCATCTAAAAATGGTAAGGTTGTAAAAGAGAATACAACTTCGGCGCCAAATCAAGCTGAGAAACCGAAAACACCAGCGCAAAATCCTGCTGAGAAACCAAAAACACCAGCGCAAAATCCTGCTGAGAAACCGAAAACACCAGCACAAAAACCTGCTGAGAAACCAAAAACACCAGCGCAAAACCCTGCTGAGAAACCTAAAAATACAAGTCCTAAAGAGGATAAGTCCAAATCTACAGCTCAGTCTGGTTGGGTAGGCTCATCGTACTATGAAAATGGTACTAAAGTTACTAATAAGTGGATTTTTGATAAAAAAGCTAATTCTTATTTCTATCTAAATGCTTCGGGAAACTATGTCCAAAATGCTTGGGTAGGTAATTACTATCTTAAATCAGATGGTAAAATGGCTAAGAGTGAATGGATTTATGATAAAAACTATGGATCCTATTATTATCTAACAGCAGAAGGTAGCTACGCTCGAAACGCATGGGTAGGTAATTACTATCTAAAATCAGACGGGAAAAGAGCTAAAAATGAATGGATTTATGACAATAACTATGGGTCATACTATTATTTAACAGGAGAAGGCAGCTACGCTCGCAACACATGGGTAGGCAATTACTATCTTAAATCAGATGGTAAGATGGCTAAAGCTGAGTGGATTTATGACAAAAACTATGGATCCTATTATTATCTAACAGCAGAAGGAAGCTACGCTCGCAACAAATGGGTAGGTAATTACTATCTAAAATCAGATGGTAAGATGGCCAAAAATGAATGGGTAGATGGTGGTCGTTATTATGTAGGAGACGATGGTGTGTGGCAACCAAAACCAGCGCCAAAGCCAGCACCAAAACCAGCTGAGAAACCAAAAACACCAGCACAAAAACCTGCTGAGAAACCGAAAACACCAGCACCGAAACCAGCACCGAAACCCGCTGAGAAACCGAAAACACCAGCACAAAAACCAGCTGAGAAACCAAAAACACCAGCACCAAAACCGGCTGAAAAAGCTAAAGAAACAACTCCTAAACAGGATAAATCACAATCTAAAGTTCAGTCTGGCTGGGTAGGAAATTACTACCTCAAATCAGATGGAAAGAGAGCTAAAAATGAATGGGTAGATGGTGGTCGTTATTATGTTGATTCTGATGGAAAAAAGGTTAAAAGTGACTGGATTTATGATAAAAACTATGGTTCATATTATTATCTAACAGCAGAAGGCAGCTACGCTCGCAACAAATGGGTAGGAAATTATTACCTCAAATCAGATGGTAAGATGGCCAAGAATGAATGGGTAGATGGTGGCCGTTATTATGTTGAATCAGATGGTGAAATGGCTAGGGACAAATGGGTAGATGGTGGCCGTTATTATGTAGGATACAATGGTGTCTGGCAACCAAAACCAGCAGACGGGAATCCATACTCAGCAGCTTTAAAGAAAGCAAAAAGCTATAATTCGTCTTTACATATGTCAAAAAAAGCTCTCTATGACCAGTTAACATCACAGGTTACTCATGGTTTTTCAAGTTCAGCAGCGCAGTATGCCATCGATCACTTGAACGTAGATTACAAAGAAAATGCATTAGTTCGAGCAAGAGAATATCGAAAATATAGAAATTTATCAAAAACGGAAATTTATGACAGGCTAACTTCTCCTAGTATTGGAAAATTTACAAAAGAAGAAGCAAACTATGCAATTCAAAAACTAGATTTAACACCTGAAGGAAGCTCTGCCCGCAATAAATGGGTAGGATACTATTATTATAAATCAGATGGTAAGATGGCCAAGAATGAATGGGTAGATGGTGGCCGTTATTATGTTGAATCAGATGGTGAAATGGCTAGGGACAAATGGGTAGATGGTGGCCGTTACTATGTAGGATACGATGGTGTGTGGCAACCAAAACCAGCAGACGGGAATCCATACTCAGCAGCTTTAAAGAAAGCAAAAAGCTATAATTCGTCTTTACATATGTCAAAAAAAGCTCTCTATGACCAGTTAACATCACAGGTTACTCATGGTTTTTCAAGTTCAGCAGCGCAGTATGCCATCGATCACTTGAACGTAGATTACAAAGAAAATGCATTAGTTCGAGCAAGAGAATATCGAAAATATAGAAATTTATCAAAAACAGAAATTTATGACAGGCTAACTTCTCCTAGTATTGGAAAATTTACCAAAGAAGAAGCAAACTATGCCATTCAAAAACTAGGGGATAAATAGTTATTGATTGTTATATGTAATTTTGCTACGCAAACCTTTGCACAAAACAGACGATTCTGTTATACTATATCTGTAAGCATTTTCAATTAAAAAGGAGAAGACGATGAGTCAAAAGATTATTGGGATTGACCTTGGTGGAACATCTATCAAGTTTGCGATTTTAACTCAAGAAGGAGAAATCCAAGAAAAATGGTCTATCAAGACCAACATTTTGGACGAAGGAAGCCACATTGTAGATGATATGATTGAGTCTATTCAGCATCGTTTGGACTTGCTTGGATTGTCAGCTAAGGATTTCCGAGGCATTGGAATGGGATCACCTGGTGTGGTTGACCGTGAAAAAGGAACTGTTATCGGTGCATATAACCTCAACTGGAAAACCCTTCAACCGATTAAAGAAAAGATTGAAAAAGCCTTGGGGATTCCATTCTTCATTGATAATGATGCCAACGTAGCTGCTCTTGGTGAGCGCTGGATGGGGGCTGGTGACAACCAACCGGACGTTGTCTTTATGACACTTGGTACAGGTGTTGGTGGCGGTATCGTGGCAGAAGGCAAATTGCTTCACGGTGTTGCTGGTGCAGCAGGTGAGCTTGGCCACATCACTGTTGACTTTGACCAACCAATCGCATGTACCTGTGGTAAGAAAGGCTGTCTTGAGACAGTTGCTTCTGCAACAGGGATTGTCAACTTGACTCGTCGATATGCAGATGAATACGAAGGCGATGCGACCTTGAAACGCTTGATTGATGACGGAGAAGAAGTAACTGCTAAAACTGTCTTTGACCTTGCAAAAGAAGGAGACGACCTTGCCTTGATCGTTTACCGTAACTTCTCACGTTACTTGGGAATCGCTTGTGCCAATATCGGCTCAATCCTCAATCCTTCAACAATCGTTATTGGTGGTGGAGTATCAGCTGCGGGAGAATTCCTTCTCCAAGGCGTGCAAAAGGTTTATGATGAAAATACCTTCCCACAAGTACGCACATCAACTAAATTAGCTCTCGCAACTCTAGGAAATGACGCTGGAGTTATCGGAGCAGCATCACTTGTATTGCAATAAGATAATAAAAAGGGGAAAACACTACTTTAAAGCCAGTGATTTTCCTCCTTTCTTTTTTTATGCTATACTAGTTAGGACAATAAATGAGGTGAGAGTAAATGACAAAAGCAGATACGATTTTTAAAGAGAATATTGAACGAATCCTCAAAGACGGTGTCTTTTCTGAGCAGGCTCGTCCCAAGTACAAGAATGGGACAGTTGCTAATTCCAAGTACGTAACGGGTGCATTTGCCGAGTATGACTTGGCTAAGGGGGAATTTCCCATCACAACCTTGCGTCCCATTGCGATCAAATCTGCCATCAAGGAAGTACTCTGGATTTACCAAGATCAGTCTAATAGCCTAGATGTTCTCAATGACAAGTACAATGTTCACTACTGGAATGACTGGGAAGTGGGAGATACGGGAACCATCGGTGAGCGCTACGGGGCGGTCGTTAAGAAACACGATATCATTAATAAGATTCTCAAGCAGTTGGAAGCCAATCCTTGGAATCGTCGCAATATCATCTCACTCTGGGATTACCAGGCTTTTGAGGAGACGGACGGCCTCCTTCCATGCGCCTTTCAGACCATGTTTGATGTTCGTCGCGTTGATGGGGAAATCTATCTGGATGCGACCTTGACTCAGCGCTCGAATGATATGCTGGTGGCCCACCACATCAATGCTATGCAGTACGTAGCTCTTCAAATGATGATTGCCAAGCATTTTGGCTGGAAGGTTGGAAAGTTTTTCTATTTTATCAACAACCTCCATATCTATGATAATCAGTTTGAACAAGCAGAGGAATTGCTCCGCCGTGAGCCGTCAAACTGCCAACCTCGTTTGGTCTTGAATGTTCCAGATGGGACTAATTTCTTTGATATCAAAGCGGAGGACTTTGAGTTGGTCGACTATGATCCGGTCAAGCCACAGCTGAAGTTTGACCTAGCTATTTAATACTCTTCGAAAATCTCTTCAAACCACGTCAGCGTCGCCTTACCGTAGATATGGTTACTGACTTCGTCAGTTCTATCCACAACCTCAAAACAGTGTTTTGAGCTGACTTCGTCAGTTCTATCTACAACCTCAAAGCAGTGCTTTGAGCAACCTGCGGCTAGCTTCCTAGTTTGCTCTTTAATTTTCATTGAGTATAAAAGAAAATAAAAAGAAGTTGAGATTTCTCAACTTCTTTTGTTGCTTAATGTGATACGCGACGGCGAGCTGCTTTTTTACGGTTTTCTTTGATGAAAGCTGCTTTTTGCTCTTCTGGCTCAATCACTTTCTTTTTAATTGCGTATACTGCACCTGCAACGGCAGCGACAGTTCCTGCGACACCTGTTACAAGACCTTTAGCGAATCCTTTAGCCATGAGTCTTCCTCCTTTATCTTCCCGATCAGCCAGACTCCTCAAGAGGTAGCATTTTTCTGACCGACCTTTTTGTGATATAATAATAGTAACGAAAAAATGGAAATTTTTCAAGGAAAAAAGATGAAAACAAAAATAATTGTGATTGTTGGACCGACTGCTGTTGGGAAGACAGCCCTTGCTATCGAAGTGGCCAAGCGCTTTGGTGGAGAGATCGTCAGTGGTGACAGTCAGCAAGTATACAGAGGGTTGGATATTGGGACGGCCAAGGCTAGCCCAGAGGAGCAAGCAGCTGTTCCTCATCATTTGATTGATGTCAGAGAGGTGACCGAGTCTTACTCGGCTTTTGATTTTGTTTCAGAAGCTAAGAAGGCTATTGAGGATATTCAAAGCCGTGGCAAGCTAGCCATTATCGCTGGTGGGACTGGGCTTTATATCCAGAGCTTGCTTGAAGGCTATCATCTAGGTGGGGAAACACCTCATGAGGAGATTTTAGCTTATCGGGCTAGTTTGGAACCTTATTCAGATGAGGAATTAGCCCATTTGGTGGAGCAAGCAGGTCTTGAGATTCCCCAGTTTAATCGTCGTCGTGCCATGCGCACCTTGGAAATTGCCCATTTTGGTCAGGATTTGGAAAATCAAGAAAGTCCTTATGAACCACTGATTATCTGCTTGGATGATGAACGTAGTCAGCTTTATGAACGTATCAATCGCCGAGTGGATCTGATGTTTGAGGCTGGGCTTTTGGATGAGGCAAAGTGGTTGTTTGAGCATTATCCAGACGTACAGGCTGCTAAAGGCATTGGCTACAAGGAACTATTTCCATATTTCCGTGGAGAGCAGACTCTTGAGAAAGCTAGTGAGAGTCTCAAACAGGCCACCCGTCGTTTTGCCAAGCGCCAGTTGACCTGGTTCCGTAATCGCATGCAGGTCACCTTTTATCAGATAGGAGAGTCTGGCGTGAAGGAGCGTATTCTAAGCCAGATAGAGGAGTTTTTAGATGATTGAAACGGAGAAAAAAGAAGAACGTGTCCTGCTAATTGGTGTGGAATTACAGGGCATGGACAATTTTGACCTCTCCATGGAAGAGTTGGCCAGTCTGGCTAATACAGCTGGGGCAGTCGTAGTCGATAGCTACAGACAAAAACGTGAAAAATATGATTCCAAGACTTTTGTTGGCTCTGGTAAGTTGGAAGAGATTGCGCGAATGGTGGAAGCAGAAGAGATTACGACTGTCATCGTCAATAATCGCTTGACTCCACGGCAAAATGTCAATCTAGAAGAAGTTCTGGGTGTCAAGGTGATTGACCGTATGCAGTTGATTCTGGATATCTTTGCTATGCGAGCTCGAAGCCATGAAGGTAAACTCCAAGTGCATTTGGCCCAGCTTAAATACCTCTTGCCTCGCTTGGTTGGTCAGGGGATTATGCTCAGCCGTCAGGCAGGGGGAATTGGTTCCCGTGGTCCTGGTGAAAGTCAGTTGGAACTGAACCGACGTAGTGTTCGCAACCAAATCACGGATATCGAGCGCCAGCTCAAGGTCGTTGAGAAAAATCGAGCAACGGTTAGAGAAAAACGTCTGGAGTCGAGTACCTTTAAGATTGGCTTGATAGGCTACACCAATGCTGGGAAATCAACCATTATGAACACCTTGACCAGTAAGACCCAGTATGAAGCAGATGAGCTGTTTGCGACTTTAGATGCGACGACAAAGAGTATCCATCTGGGAGGCAATCTCCAAGTGACTTTAACTGATACGGTTGGCTTTATCCAAGATTTGCCGACTGAATTGGTGTCCAGTTTTAAGTCAACCTTGGAAGAAAGCAAGCATGTGGATTTTCTGGTTCATGTCATTGATGCTAGCAATCCTTATCATGAGGAGCATGAAAAAACGGTTCTGTCTATCATGAAAGACTTGGATATGGAGGATATTCCTCGTCTGACCCTTTATAATAAAGCGGATTTGGTGGAGGATTTCACGCCTACTCAAACACCGTATGTCCTCATTTCTGCCAAGTCTGAGGATAGTCGTGAGCAGTTGCAGGCTTTATTTTTAGAGAAAATCAAGGAGATTTTTGAAGTCTTTACCCTGCGCGTGCCATTTTCGAAGTCCTACAAGATTCATGATTTAGAAAGTGTAGCGATTCTGGAAGATCGCGATTTTCAGGATGACGGTGAAGTCATTACAGGCTATATTTCCGAGAAAAATAAATGGAGGTTAGAGGAATTTTATGACTGATATCAAACAGTTGGCTCTAAAATATGGGGGTTATACAAGTCTGGATAAGGTCTATCTGGATCAACTTCTAGCTGGCAAAACAGAACAAGAGCAGTTGGCTCTCATCACCCCTCCACCTAGTGTCGTCAATGCCTACTTTGCAGAACTCTACCAGAAAAAGAGTCCTGAAGCTGCGACTGATTATTTTGCAGAAGTCAGTCATGAACTGAACCTCTACAATGCTGAGCCAAGTTTTACTCTAGAAAATAAGCCTTTTATTCGCCTCAATCTATCTGGCAAATCCTTTGGCTTTTGCTATGAGGAAGAAGGTCTTGGACGGATTTTCTCGGAAACTGAGGAAGCAATCACAGCTGACTTGCTCTTTGAAATTGCTCAGATTTTCCCTCATCAGTTGGTCTTTGAAGAGTCTGGAAAGATTTACTTGAAGTCTGTCGGGGACGAGGAAGTTGTTAGCGTAAAAAGTCTCACAGCTTTGACTGATTTGGAAAGTTTAGCTGATGGTCGCAAACGTCTCAAAGGCTATAGCCAAGAGGATTTACTGCAAGAAGCTAGAGCTTTTTATGGCAAGTGTTATTTCCGATCGGAAAACCGTACGGCCATGTTATATATTGATTAATTAGAAAGTATCGAATGGATATTCAATTTTTAGGAACGGGGGCTGGTCAGCCCTCCAAAGCTCGCAACGTTTCAAGTCTCGCCCTGAAACTCTTGGACGAGATTAACGAAGTCTGGCTCTTTGACTGTGGAGAAGGAACGCAAAATCGCATTCTGGAAACCACGATTCGACCACGCAAGGTCAGCAAAATCTTTATCACTCACTTGCATGGAGACCATATCTTTGGATTGCCAGGATTTCTCTCTAGCCGTGCCTTTCAGGCCAATGAAGAGCAGACAGATTTGGACATCTACGGACCTCAAGGGATCAAGTCCTTTGTCTTAACCAGCCTTCGTGTGTCCGGTTCTCGTCTGCCTTACCGAATTCATTTCCATGAGTTTGACCATAATTCTCTAGGGAAAATCCTTGAGACCGATAAATTCACGGTGTATGCAGAGGAGCTGGACCACACTATTTTCTGTGTTGGCTATCGTGTCATGCAAAAGGACTTAGAAGGTACCTTAGATGCTGAAAAACTCAAGGCTGCTGGTGTTCCATTTGGCCCGCTTTTTGGAAAAATCAAAAACGGTCAGGACGTTGTTCTTGAAGACGGTACTGAAATCAAAGCTGCTGACTATATCTCAGCGCCACGTCCAGGTAAGATTATCACTATTCTGGGTGATACCCGAAAAACCAATGTCAGTGTGCGTCTGGCTGTCAATGCCGATGTCCTTGTCCATGAGTCCACTTATGGCAAGGGTGATGAGAAGATTGCCCGCAACCACGGTCACTCAACCAATATGCAGGCAGCACAAGTAGCAGCAGAAGCAGGAGTCAAACGCCTCTTGCTCAACCATATCAGTGCCCGCTTCCTATCAAAGGATATTAGTCAGCTTAAGAAAGATGCTGCTAGTGTCTTTGAAAATGTCCATGTCGTCAAAGACTTGGAAGAGGTTGAGTTATAATTTTTCAGGTTTGTTAAGAGGGAAATAAGATGACTGTTGAAAATCGTTTATTAGATAAAGTGGATTGGTATTTTGAGAATGCATTAACCAATTACTTGCACAGCTATTCATTACAAAAGGAAGAGCTAACTCAAAAAGATTATCGGGAGATATATCGTTGGGCTGCGAATCATATCGGTTTTTTCCTTACTTGGCTTATTCAGCATGATGCCAAAGAAATGATGTCACCTGATGAAGAAATGGTATTCCAAAGTGTAAAAGACGAGCAAACTTTGGGTGTTGATTATCTTTTAGACTGGTGCGATGGTAAACTGGGAACAATGGATATTACAAAGGATTTCCAGGCTTTTGTAAATGACTATTATGAACATCAGTATATGGATGATTATTCCGAATTTGTAGTCAATGACTTGTATGACTTGCCTTTAGAATTTTTAGGTGACTGGGAGGATTATCATCTGTTTGCTCCTGTCATTGATCAAGCTTATGCTCATTATTTAGCTGGAAAAAGATTTCATTAAATTGACCAACACTTTGAAAGGAATAGAGATGCGCACCATCATCATCACTGGGGCTAGCGGTGGTTTAGCTCAAGAAATGGTCAAACTCTTGCCAAATGACCAACTCATCTTGCTAGGTAGAAATAAGGAAAAACTGTTAGAGCTATATGGAAACCATGCCCATGTGGAATTGATAGAAATCGACATTACCGATGACTCGGCCCTTGAAACTCTGGTAGCTGACCTCTATCTCCGTTATGGCAAGATTGATGTCTTGATTAACAATGCTGGCTATGGAATTTTTGCAGATTTCGACCAGACCTCTGATCAAGACATTCACCAGATGTTTGAGGTTAATACCTTTGCCCTGATGAATCTGTCTCGTCGTCTTGCAGCTCGTATGAAGGAGAGGGGAAAAGGCCATATCATTAATATTGTCAGCATGGCAGGCTTGATTGCAACAGCTAAGTCTAGCCTATACTCAGCGACCAAGTTTGCGGCTATTGGTTTTTCCAATGCTCTACGCCTCGAACTCATGCCTTATGGAGTCTATGTGACAACGGTCAATCCAGGACCGATTCGTACTGCCTTTTTTGACCAGGCAGACCCAGATGGGACCTACCTCAAGTCGGTTGACCGCTTTCTCTTAGAAGCGGATGTAGTCGCTAGAAAGATTGTCAAAACCATAGGAAAAAACAAACGGGAACTCAATCTCCCAGTTTTGTTGAACCTAGCCCATAAGTTTTATACCCTATTTCCTAAGCTAGCTGATAAGTTGGCAGGGGGAATCTTTAATTATAAGTAAAAGGAGTTCCTTACAAAAGGAACTTTTTTATAATATTGAACTGAGTGTCAAAAATTTGTTTGTTTTTGTTCTAAATCTACATTCACTTTTTTCGAATCTTCTACAAATTTTAGAAAAAACAATCAAAAATATGATTTTTTGTGTTTAGGGTATTGAAATTTCCTATATTATTTTATAAAATAAGGGTAAAAGGCTATGAAAAAGTAATGCGCTTACAAATAAATGGAAGCGGTTACCAAAGGAGGATTTTATGGAAAAAGGCCATTGGAATCGTAAAAGAGTCTACAGCATTCGTAAGTTTGCCGTAGGAGCTTGCTCTGTCATGATTGGAACCTGCGCGGTTCTATTTGGAGGAAGTGTCATTGGAGAATCACCAGTTTTCGCGGATGAAACTCCGATTACTCACACTGTGGAACAAGCAAAAGAGGAAAGTCCGGCAGTGGAGGAAAAAGAAGATCAAGCTGTAGCAGAACACAAGGATACTGCAAGTGTCGACCAAAGTCAAGCTGCTCCAATTGAAGCAAGCAAACCAGAGGTGAAAGAAGAGGAACCTGTAGCTCCAAAAGAGGAGAAAGCGTCTCCAAAACCTGAAGAAACGGCTCCAAAGGTAGAATCTCAAGCTTCAAGTCAAGAAAAGCCTGTCAAGGAAGAGTTGAAAGCTGCGACAAATGAAGAAGTGAATCAAATGATTGAAGATAGAAAAGTGAATTTTAATCAAAATTGGCACTTTAAACTCAATGCGAATCCTAAAGAAGCTGTGAAATCAGATGCAGACGTATCAACATGGCAAAAATTGGATCTCCCACACGACTGGAGTATCTTTAACGATTTTGACCATCAGTCACCTGCCCAAAACGAGGGTGGACAGCTCAATGGTGGTGAAGCTTGGTATCGCAAGACCTTTAAACTTGATGAAAAAGATCTCAATAAGAATGTTCGTTTGACCTTTGATGGGGTCTACATGGATTCTCAAGTCTATGTCAATGGCCAGTTAGTGGGACATTATCCAAATGGTTATAACCAGTTCTCATACGATATTACTAAATACCTCCACAAAGATGGCCGTGAGAATGTGATTGCTGTCCATGCGGTTAACAAACAGCCAAGTAGCC
This sequence comes from Streptococcus oralis subsp. oralis, assembly GCF_002096595.1. Taxonomy (GTDB): domain Bacteria; phylum Bacillota; class Bacilli; order Lactobacillales; family Streptococcaceae; genus Streptococcus; species Streptococcus oralis_D. Next base: position 11,550 of record NZ_NCUR01000008.1, on the reverse strand, counting down.
GTTGGTACTCAGGTAGTGGTATCTACCGTGATGTAACCTTGCAAGTGACTGATAAGGTTCATGTTGAGAAAAATGGGACAACCATCTTAACACCAAAACTTGAACAACAGCAACATGGCAAGGTTGAAACTCATGTAGCCAGCAAGATTGTCAATACAGACGATAAAGACCATGAACTGGTGGCAGAGTATCAAATCGTTGAACGTGGTGGTCAGGCTGTAACAGGCTTGGTTCGTACAGCGAGCCGTACCTTGAAAGCACATGAATCAACAAGTCTTGATGCGATTTTAGAAGTTGAACAACCAAAACTCTGGACAGTTTTAAATGATAAACCTGCCTTGTACGAATTGATTACGCGTGTTTACCGTGATGGTCAATTGGTTGATGCTAAGAAAGATTTGTTTGGTTACCGTTACTATCATTGGACTCCAAATGAAGGTTTCTCTTTGAATGGTGAACGCATTAAATTCCATGGTGTTTCCTTGCACCATGACCACGGAGCGCTTGGAGCAGAAGAAAATTATAAAGCAGAATATCGCCGTCTCAAACAAATGAAGGAGATGGGCGTTAACGCCATCCGTACAACTCATAACCCTGCAAGTCCACAGACCTTGCAAATCGCAGCAGAACTTGGTTTGCTGGTTCAGGAAGAGGCCTTTGATACGTGGTATGGTGGCAAGAAACCATATGACTACGGACGTTTCTTTGAAAAAGACGCTACTCACCCAGAAGCTAGAAAAGGTGAAAAATGGTCTGACTACGATCTTCGTACCATGGTCGAAAGAGATAAAAATAACCCAGCTGTCTTCATGTGGTCTATTGGAAACGAAATCGGTGAAGCCGATGGTAAACCTCATTCTCTAGCAACGGTTAAACGCTTAGTAAAAGTGATTAAAGATGTTGATACTACACGTTATGTTACCATGGGAGCAGATAAGTTCCGCTTTGGTGATGGTAGTGGTGATCATGAGAAAATAGCTAATGAACTGGATGCAGTTGGTTTCAACTATTCAGAAGACAACTACAAGAAACTTCGTGCGAAACATCCAAACTGGTTGATTTATGGTTCGGAAACATCTTCAGCTACCCGTACACGTGGAAGTTACTATCGCCCTGAACAGGAATTGAAACATAGTAACGGACCTGAGCGTCATTACGAACAGTCTGACTATGGTAATGACCGAGTTGGCTGGGGTAAAACGGCAACAGATTCATGGACCTTTGACCGTGACAACGCTGGTTATGCTGGACAGTTTATCTGGACAGGTACGGACTATATCGGTGAACCTACACCATGGCACAACCAAAACCAAACTCCCGTTAAGAGCTCTTACTTTGGTATCGTAGATACAGCCGGTATTCCAAAAAATGACTTTTATCTTTACCAAAGCCAATGGGTTTCTGCCAAGAAGAAACCAATGGTTCACCTTCTTCCTCACTGGAACTGGGAAAATAGAGAATTGGCATCGAAAGTTGAAGATTCAGACGGAAAAATCCCAGTTCGTGCCTACTCAAACGCTGCAAGCGTTGAATTGTTCTTGAACGGTCAATCTCTCGGTGTTAAAAAGTTCAACAAAAAACAAACCAGTGATGGCCGTACCTACCAAGAAGGTGCCAATGCTAAGGAACTCTATCTTGAGTGGAAGGTTGCTTATCAACCAGGTACTTTGGAAGCTGTAGCTCGCGATGAAGCTGGAAACGAAATTGCACGTGATAAGATTACGACTGCAGGCCAACCTGCAGGAGTTCGCCTCGTCAAGGAAGAACACGCAATCGCAGCAGATGGAAAAGACTTGACCTACATCTACTACGAAATCGTAGATAGTGAAGGAAATGTGGTACCAACTGCCAATAATTTGGTTCGTTTCCAATTGCATGGACAAGGTCAACTGGTTGGTGTTGATAATGGGGAACAAGCCAGCCGTGAACGCTACAAGGCACAACCTGATGGTTCTTGGATCCGCAGAGCCTTTAACGGTAAAGGGGTTGCCATTGTTAAATCAACTGAGCAAGCAGGTAAATTCACTCTAACAGCCCATTCAGATCTCTTGAAATCTGGTCAAGTAACGGTCTTTACTGGTAAAAAAGAAGACCAAGAAAAGACCGTTCTCGGAACAGAAGTACCAAAAGTACGTACTGTTATTGAGAAAGAGCCAAAAATGCCGAAGACCGTCGCTTTTGTCTATAGTGATGGCAGTCGTGAAAAACGTCCAGTAACTTGGTCTTCAGTTGATGTGAGCCAAGCAGGAGTTGTGACTGTTAAAGGTATGGCAGACGGACGCGAAGTTGAGGCCCGTGTCGAAATTCTAGCAATCGCAAATGAGCTTCCAACTGTTAAGCGTGTTGCTCCAGGAACAGACTTGAGCGCTGTTGACAAATACGTTTCTATTGCTGTTACGGATGGAAGCGTACAAGAATACGAAGTTGATAAGTGGGAGATTTCGGAAGCAGATAAAGCTAAACTGTCAGTTGCAGGATCACGTATTCAAATGACTGGTCAACTGGGTGGTGAGACTATTCACGCTACCCTTGTGGTAGAAGAAGGCAATGCTGCAGCACCTGTAGTACCAACTGTAACCGTTGGTGGTGAAGCCGTTACAGACCTTACTAGTCAACATCCAATGCAATATCGAACTCTTGCTTACGGTGCATCCTTGCCAGAAGTTGTAGCAAGTGCTGAAAATGCGGATGTTACTGTAGTCCAAGCAAGTGCAGCAAACGGCATGCGTGCAAGCATCTATGTTCAACCAAAAGATGGTGGACCTCTTCAAACCTATGCAATTCAATTCCTTGAAGAAGCACCGAAAATTGACCACTTGAGCCTACAAGTAGAGCAAGCTGACGGTCTTAAAGAAGACCAAACGGTGAAATTGTCTGTCCTTGCACACTATCAAGACGGAACACAAGCAGTTTTACCAGCAGATAAAGTGGCCTTCTCTACAAGTGGTGAAGGGGAAGTCGCGGTTCGTAAAGGAATGCTTGAGTTGCATAAGCCAGGAACAGTCTCTCTCAAAGCAGAATATGAGGGGGCTACAGGTCAAATCGATCTCACGATCCAGGCCAATACTGAGAAAAAAGTAGCCCAATCTATCCGCCCAGTAAATGTAGTAACAGACTTGCATCAAGAACCAAGCCTTCCAGCAACAGTAACAGTTGAGTATGACAAAGGTTTCCCTAAAACTCATAAAGTCACTTGGCAAGCTGTTCCGAAAGAAAAACTAGACTCCTATCAAACATTTGAAGTTCTAGGTAAAGTTGAAGGTCTTGACCTTGAAGCGCGTGCTAAAGTCTCTGTAGAAGGTATCGTTTCGGTTGAAGAAGTCAGTGTGACAACACCAATCGCTGAAGCACCACAATTACCAGAAAGTGTTCGTACCTACGATTCAAATGGTCACGTTTCATCAGCTAAGGTTACTTGGGATACGATTCGTCCAGAGCAATACGCTAAGGAAGGTGTCTTTACAGTTGATGGTCGTCTAGAAGGTACGCAATTAACAACTAAACTTCATGTTCGCGTATCTGCTCAAACTGAGAAGGGAGCAAATATTTCTGACCAATGGACCGGTTCAGAATTGCCACTGGCCTTTGCTTCAGACTCAAATCCAAGCGACCCAGTTTCAAATGTTAATGACAAGCTCATTTCCTACAATAACCAACCAGCTAACCGTTGGACAAACTGGAATCGTAAGAAAGACGCATCCGTAGGAGTTCTCTTTGGTGACTCTGGTATTTTGAGCAAACGCTCTGTTGATAATCTAAGTGTCGGATTCCACGAAGACCATGGAGTTGGTGTACCAAAGTCTTATGTGATCGAATACTATGTAGGTAAAGAAGTGCCTAGCACTCCTAAGAATCCTAGCTTTGTAGAAACTGAAAATCATGTCTTTAACGATCCTGCAAACTGGAAAGAGGTAAGCAATCTCAAAGCCCCAGCTCAACTAAAGGCTGGAGAAATGAATCACTTTAGCTTTGACAAGGTTGAAACCTATGCTGTACGTATTCGTATGGTGAGAGCAGACAACAAACTTGGAACTTCTATCACAGAAGTACAAATCTTTGCAAAACAAGTTGCGGCAGCCAAACAAGGACAGACAAGAATCCAAGTTGACGGCAAAGATTTAGCAAACTTCAACCCTGATTTGACAGACTACTACCTTGAGTCTGCAGATGGAAAAGTTCCTGCAGTAACGGCAAGTGTTAGCAACAATGGTCTCGCGACTGTTGTTCCAAGTGTTCGTGAAGGTGAGCCAGTCCGTGTCATCGCGAAAGCTGAAAATGGCGACATCTTAGGAGAATACCGTCTACACTTTACAAGCAATAAAGACTTGCTCTCTCGTAAACCAGTTGCTGCGGTCAAACAAGCTCGCTTGCTACAAGTAGGGCAACCGCTTGAATTGCCAACTAAGGTTCCTGTTTACTTCACAGGTAAAGACGGTTACGAAACAAAAGACTTGGCAGTTAAATGGGAAGAAGTTCCAGCAGAAAATCTGACAAAAGCAGGTCAATTTACTGTTCGAGGCCGTGTCCTTGGTAGCGACCTCGTTGCGGAATTCTCTGTACGAGTGACAGACAAACTTGGTGAGGCCCTCTCAGACAACCCTAACTATGATGAAAATAGTAACCAAGCCTTTGCCTCAGCAACTAATGATATTGACGACAGTTCTCATGACCGTGTTGACTATATCAATGATAGAGATCATTCTGAAAATCGTCGTTGGACAAACTGGTCTCCAACACCATCTTCTAATCCAGAAGTATCAGCGGGTGTGATCTTCCGTGAAAATGGTAAGATTGTAGAACGGACTGTTGCTCAAGCCAAACTTCACTTCTTTGCAGATAGTGGTACGGATGCACCATCTAAACTCGTTTTAGAACGCTATGTCGGTCCAGAGTTTGAAGTGCCAACCTACTATTCAAACTACCAAGCCTACGACGCAGACCATCCATTCAACAATCCAGAAAATTGGGAAGCTGTTCCTTATCGTGCGGATAAAGACATTGAAGCCGGTGATGAAATTAACGTTACCTTTAAAGCTGTGAAAACCAAAGCCATGAGATGGCGTATGGAGCGCAAAGCGGATAAGAAGGGTGTTGCGATAATTGAGATGACCTTCCTTGCTCCAAGCGAATTGCCTCAAGAAAGCACTCAATCGAAGATTCTTGTAGATGGAAAAGAACTTCCAGATTTCGCTGAAGATCGTCAAGACTACCAAATCACCTATAAAGGTCAACGTCCAAAAGTTTCAGTTGAGGAAACAGACCAAGTGGCTTCAACAGTTGTAGATAGCGGAGACGATAGCCTTCCAGTACTTGTTCGCTTTGTTTCAGAAAGTGGAAAACAAGTCAAGGAATACCGTATCCACTTGACTAAGGAAAAACCAGTTTCTGAGAAGACTGTTGCTGCTGTACAAGAAGGTCTTCCAAAACTCGAATTTGTTGAAAAAGATTTGGCCTATAAGACAGTTGAGAAAAAGGATTCAACGCTGTATCTAGGAGAAACTCGTGTAGAACAGGAAGGAAGAGTTGGTAAGGAACGGATCTTCACAGCGGTTAATCCTAGTGGAAGTAAGGAAGAAAAACTCCGTGAAGTGGTAGAGGCTCCGACAGACCGCATCGTCTTGGTTGGTACTAAACCAGGAACCTCTCTTCCAGAAGGCGAAGTGAAGAATCTTGTCCTTAACAGACCAGAACTTATAGTCGAAGAAGAAACCATCGACTTCAAGGTTCAGGAGCGTAAGTCTGATAAGTTGTATCTAGGAGAAACTCGTGTCCTCCAAGAAGGAAAACAAGGTGTCCGTCTTCACTTGATTGAAGTAGAAAATGGAAACCGTCAGCTTAAAGAAACTTACGATAAAGTCGCTGCTCAAGATCGTATTGTAGAAGTTGGTACCAAACCAGGAACTTCTCTTCCAGAAGACGAAGTGAAGAATCTCGTTCTTAATCTTCCAGAGCTTATCTCAGAAGAAGAAATCATTGATTTCAAGGTTCAGGAACAAAAGAATGATAAGCTTCCAGCGGGTCAAACTCGTGTTCTCCAAGAAGGTCAAAAAGGTATCCGTGTTCACTTAATCGAAGTGGAAAATGGCAAGCGAACTGAAAAAGAAAGCTATGATAAAGTCATGGCTCAAGATCGCATTGTAGAAGTTGGTACGGCTGGTGAAACAACTAAACCAGTACCTCAAGAATCTACAAAACCACAAGTATCAGAAAAAGCAGATACAAAAGAAATCTCCTCAAGTGAAGCTAGTCAAGCTCAAGAAGAACAGTTACCAAATACAGGAAGTGCAGAAAGTCAAGCAGCTCTAGCAGCAGGTTTAGCTCTTCTTGGTTTGAGTGCAGGTCTAGTGGCCACTAAAGGCAAAAAAGAAGACTAGAATGAATCAGTATTTCTTCTAATTGTATCTCAAAAAGACCAGGGAAACCTGGTCTTTTTAATAGGCAGAAGTACTTTCTCTAGAGCAATTTAACGTTTGTGAAATCAGATTACCAAAATGATAAAAACACTATCTGGTATCGAAAACGAGATGAACTTATTTTTTAAAAAATGGCGGTAAAATATACCAGATTTTGTTTCGATGATAGGAGAAGAAAAGATACAAAGCGGTTAATATACGGATGTGAAAAAGTCGATTTCAACCTGTAAGAAAAAATTGGATTTTTTTTATAAAAATTTGCTTGATAGTTCTAGCCTTTTTCTTCATAGTATGATAAAATGTGGATGTAATGTGGCTAATAATTTTCGCTTGAAAAAGGAGAATGGTGATTAGTTGGGGACAATCATTTAGTTTACTATTACATTGTACATTTACAACTGAATATTATAAGAAAGGAAGATTAAATGAACAAGAAAATAAGATCTTGGATTCAGATCCTTATTCTTTGTTTGGGAGTTATTCTCCAATCATTTGCCCCTCTGACGCAAGTACATGCGACAGAGTATAATGATGTGATCACTAGTGTTGGTGTTGAAAACAGATCTGGTGAAGCTTTAACGCAAGGGTTGGATATTTGGCAAGAATTCCGTCTTACTGCAGATTTTGTTTTGCCAGATAATACGGTGCATGAAGGTGATACAACAACACTTCAATTGCCATCAGAGATTACATTTTCAAACTCTTCAGACATTGAATTACGAGATGCTTCTAACAATCTTGTAGCTACTGGTCGTTTAGATGCAGCTAGCAAAACGATTACTCTAACTTACACAAAGTTTGTTGAGAATAATTCTGGCGTTAGGGGGAAATTCTTTGTCTATGTTCGAGTTGACCATGATGTTGTTTCAGAAGAAAAAGACATTGATGTCAATATTACTGTAGGACATAGAGTTCTATTTGCAGGGAAAATCCGTTACAACGGCCCTCCAGGGAAATACGACTCTAAAATTGAAAAGAGTTCCTTCCAATACAAGGATGACGAGAAAAATGTAATCCGTTATAACATTACTGTAAACCGCAATATGGCGAACTACAGTGATGTCACTATCAAAGATGCTTTCTCTTCTCCAAATATGACCTTCCTACCAGATACTTTTCGTATTTACAAAGTAGATTGGAGTTGGAATAACGGAGACTGGAAATGGACTAATGCTCAGGATATGACCGAAACCTTTAAAAACCAACTAGTGGTAAATGCGAATGGTGATGGTTTCACCCTTCCTTTAGGAGATACTAATGGTTTTGGTTATATGATCGAGTATCGAGCTAAAGCGAATTATGATCTAGTCGATGGTGAGGAAATCACGAACGTAGCCAACATGAGCTACAATGGTAGTGAGAATGAACAATCAACCAGCACACGTACCTACCAGATTGCAGGTGGTGTTGCAGAAGGATATGTTTTCACCATTAAAATTCATAAGGTAGACGAAGCAGGCCAACCTCTGCAAGGTGCAGTTTTTGAAGTGATTCGTGATCGTAACCAAGCCGTTGTTGGACGATTGACAACAGATTCTGATGGTAACGCTAGTGTAGGTAAATTGTTGCGAGACAACTATACAATTCGTGAAGTAACTGCTCCTCTTGGCTATGACAAATTAACTGAAGATATTAAAATTTCTCCAGATGAGTTTGGCTCAGACAAATCTGTAGAACGTCAAATTGAAAATAAGAAGACACCTCCAAAGACTCCAATTGAAAAAGAGATTACTTTCAAAAAGGTGGATCCAAATGGAAAAGAAATTCCAGGTGCCGAACTTAAAATCTACAGCGGAGATCGTGTAAGACCAGAAGCTCCACCTGTAGCAGACTGGACAACAGAAGCTAATACTTCTAAAGTGATTAAATTAGCTCCCGGTACTTATACTCTAACAGAGTCCGTTGCTCCAGATGGGTATCAGTATGTTGATGATGTTACCTTCACGGTCAATGCTGATGGTTCTATTACAATTGTCAAAAAAGGTACAACAGATACGGTCGTAACAACTGGTTCTGTTTTGTCAATCACTGACAAAGAAGATACAACTCCAAAACCAATTACCTTCAGTAAGGTAAACCTTGGAGGAAATGAAATCGCTGGTGCACAGATTAAGATCTACAAGGGCGAAAAAGCTGAAGGCACAGCTGTAGAAAGCTGGACTTCAACTGACCAACCTAAGCAACTGAATCTTGAACCAGGCATCTACACTTTCCATGAGGAAGCAGCCCCAACTGGTTACCTCAAAGTAACGGATATCACTTTCCAAGTTAAACCTAACGGTACTGTTGAAGTGACAAAAGTAGGTGAAAAAGATTCTAAAGGTGAAGACAATCGTGTTGTAGCCCAAAATTCAACTCTGACAGTTACTGATAAAGATGACGATGTAGCTCGTAAAATCACGTTCAGTAAAATTAGTCTTGGTGGAGTTGAAATCGCAGGTGCACAAATCAAGATCTTCAAAGGCGATAAGGCAGAAGGCACAGCTGTAGAAAGCTGGACTTCAGAAGCTGGTAAGTCTAAAGAATTGAGCTTGGCCCCAGGTACTTACACCTTCCATGAGGAAGCAGCCCCAACTGGTTACCTCAAAGTAACGGATATCACTTTTAAAGTTAACTATGACGGAACAGTTAAAGTGACGAATGTTGGTACTAAGGATGCTAAAGGCGAGGACAATACTGTCGTAACCGATGGTTCAACAATCAAAGTCACTGATAAAGATGATGATAGTCCACGTAAGATTACCTTCAGTAAGGTTAGCCTTGGTGGAACAGAAATCGCTGGCGCACAAATCAAGATCTACAAGGGCGATAAGGCAGAAGGCACAGCCGTAGAAAGCTGGACTTCAGAAGCTGGTAAGTCTAAAGATCTCAACTTGGCTCCAGGTACTTATACTTTCCATGAGGAAGCCGCTCCAACTGGTTACCTCAAAGTAACGGACATCACTTTCCAAGTCAAAACTGACGGCACAGTGGAAGTGACAAACGTTGGTGAGAAAGACTCTAAGGGTGAAGACAACAAGGTCGTAACCAACGGCTCAACTGTTACAGTAACGGATAAAGACGATGATAGTCCAAAAGCCATTACTTTCAGTAAAGTTAACCTTGGTGGAACAGAAATCGCAGGTGCTCAAATCAAGATCTACAAGGGCGACAAGGCAGAAGGCACAGCTGTAGAAAGCTGGACTTCAGAAGCTGGTAAGTCTAAAGAATTGAGCTTGGCCCCAGGTACTTACACCTTCCATGAGGAAGCCGCTCCAACTGGTTACCTCAAAGTAACAGATATTACTTTCAAAGTGAAAACTGACGGAACAGTAGAAGTAACCAATGTCGGCGAGAAAGACTCTAAGGGTGAAGAGAACAAGGTCGTAACTGATGGTTCTAAAGTAACTGTCACTGATAAAGATGATGACCAACCACGTAAGATTACCTTCAGTAAGGTTAGTCTTGGTGGAACAGAAATCGCGGGCGCTCAAATCAAGATCTACAAGGGCGACAAGGCAGAAGGCACAGCCGTAGAAAGCTGGACTTCAGAAGCTGGTAAGTCTAAAGACTTGAACTTGGCCCCAGGAACTTACACCTTCCATGAGGAAGCAGCTCCAACAGGTTATCTCAAAGTAACCGACATCACTTTCCAAGTCAAACATGATGGCACAGTGGAAGTGACCAACGTTGGTGAGAAAGACTCTAAGGGTGAAGAGAACAAGGTCGTAACTGATGGTTCTAAAGTAACTGTCACTGATAAAGATGATGACCAACCACGTAAGATTACCTTCAGTAAGGTTAGTCTTGGTGGAACAGAAATCGCGGGCGCTCAAATCAAGATCTACAAGGGCGACAAGGCAGAAGGCACAGCCGTAGAAAGCTGGACTTCAGAAGCTGGTAAGTCTAAAGACTTGAACTTGGCCCCAGGAACTTACACCTTCCATGAGGAAGCAGCTCCAACAGGTTATCTCAAAGTAACCGACATCACTTTCCAAGTCAAACATGATGGCACAGTGGAAGTGACCAACGTTGGTGAAAAAGACTCTAAGGGTGAAGAAAACAAAGTTGCCACAAACGGCTCAACAGTAACTGTAACCGACAAAGACGATGACCTACCACGTAAGATTACCTTCAGCAAGGTTAGTCTTGGTGGGGTTGAAATCGCAGGAGCACAAATCAAGGTCTTTAAAGGCGATAAGGCAGAAGGTACAGCCGTAGAAAGCTGGACATCTGAAGCCGGTAAGTCTAAAGAGTTGAGCTTAGCCCCAGGTACTTACACCTTCCATGAGGAAGCAGCCCCAACTGGATACCTCAAAGTGACGGATATCACTTTTAAAGTTAACTATGATGGAACAGTTAAAGTGACGAATGTTGGTACTAAGGATGCTAAAGGCGAGGACAATACAGTCGTAACCGATGGTTCAACTATTAAAGTCACTGATAAAGATGACGATAGCCCACGTAAGATCACCTTCAGCAAGGTTAGCCTTGGTGGAACAGAAATCGCGGGCGCTCAAATCAAGATCTACAAGGGTGATAAGGCTGAAGGCACAGCTGTAGAAAGCTGGACTTCAGAAGCTGGTAAGTCTAAAGATCTCAACTTGGCCCCAGGAACTTACACCTTCCATGAGGAAGCCGCTCCAACAGGTTATCTCAAAGTAACCGACATCACTTTCCAAGTCAAACATGATGGCACAGTGGAAGTGACCAACGTTGGTGAAAAAGACTCTAAGGGTGAAGAAAACAAAGTCGTTACCAACGGCCCAACAGTAACTGTAACCGACAAAGACGATGACCAACCACGTAAGATTACCTTCAGCAAGGTTAGTCTTGGTGGAACAGAAATCGCGGGCGCTCAAATCAAGATCTACAAAGGCGACAAGGCAGAAGGCACAGCTGTAGAAAGCTGGACTTCAGAAGCTGGTAAGTCTAAAGACTTGAACTTGGCCCCAGGAACTTACACCTTCCATGAGGAAGCAGCTCCAACAGGTTATCTCAAAGTAACCGACATCACTTTCCAAGTCAAACATGATGGCACAGTGGAAGTGACAAACGTTGGTGAAAAAGACTCTAAGGGTGAAGAGAACAAGGTCGTAACTGATGGTTCTAAAGTAACTGTCACTGATAAAGATGATGACCAACCACGTAAGATTAC